>JAREAF010000636.1 GCA_029240475.1 Rhodospirillales bacterium
GGACGACGGCTGGCGGTTGCATTCGCCATGGTGATCGCCTTCTTTCCCATCTTTTGGCTGATCTCGACCTCCTTCAAGCCGTACGAGGAATGGGCGCAGTGGCCGCCGGTCTGGATCACCGAGCGGCCGACCCTGCAGAATTACCGCATCGTCTTCGCGCCCGAGGCCGCCCGCCAGTTCGCCGCGACGCAGGCCGGCTCGCTCGATTACAAGGTATCGGGGAGCGCCTGGAAGGCTTTTGGCGATTCGGCCATCATCTCCATCTCCGCAACCATCCTATCGGTGGCCTTCGGCACGCTCGCCGCCTGGGCAATGGTCCGGTTTGGGACTGGCGGCGAGAACTATCCGTTCCAGTTTCTCACCGTGCGCATGTTTCCTCCGATCGCCGTCGTTGTGCCGATGGTGGTGCTGTTCTCAATCCTGCGGCTCTCTGACACCTATATGGGGCTCATTATCGCCTACACCGCCTTCACGCTGCCCTTCAGCATCTGGATGATTCGCAGCTTCATCGAGGAGGTTCCTTCCGAGCTCGAGGGTGCAGCCATGATCGGCGGCATGACGCGGCTGCAGGCCTTCCGCTCGGTCACGCTGCCGCTGGTCAAGGGTGGCATCATGGCGACCGCCCTGTTCATTTTCATTCTCAACTGGTCGGAGTTCCTGTTCGCGCTCACGCTGACGGCAGGCGATGTGGTGACCGTGACGGTGCAGGTCGCGAACTACGTCTCCGCAAGCTCCGGCAAACTCTATGGCGTGCAGGCCGCAATGGGCACCGTCTCGACCCTGCCGGTGATCCTTTTCGGCTACGTAATCCAGCGCCATCTAGTGCGCGGCCTCACCTTCGGCGCTATCAAGCGGTAGCGATGGCGCCCCGCCTAGAATTGGTCGATGTTGTGAAGCGGTTCGATGGGACCGCGGCGGTCAGTGGCATTTCGCTGGCGCTGGCGCCCGGCGAGTTCTTCTCGCTGCTGGGGCCCTCCGGCTGCGGGAAGTCGACCACCCTTGCGATGATCGCCGGCTTCCTCGAACCTGATTCCGGCGACATTCGGGTGGATGGGCGCTCGGTGCTGGCACTGCCGCCGCAGGCGCGCCGGATTGGGCTCGTTTTTCAGGACTATGCGGTGTTCAGCAAGCTCACGGTCGCGGAGAACCTGGCGTTCGGGCTCGAAGTGCGCCGGGTGCGACGGGCCGAGCGGCGGCGGCTTGTGTCGGAGCTGGCGGAGCGGCTCGGCCTTACGCCTATCCTCAGCCGGCGCGGCGGTACGCTCAACATGAGCGAGATGCAGCGCGTGGCCTTGGCGCGTGTGCTCATCACCAATCCCGAGCTACTGCTGCTCGACGAACCAATGTCCAACCTCGATGCAGAGATTCGGGGCTCGCTGCGCGGAGAATTGAAGCGCATCCAGCAGGACCTCCGCCAGAGCGTGCTCTATGTCACACACGACCAGATCGAGGCCATGAGCATGTCCGACCGCATCGCGGTGATGCGCGAGGGCGCGATCCTGCAGGTGGCCGGCCCGGATGAGATCTTCCGCACGCCGGCCCATCGCTTCGTCGCCGAGTTCATCGGCGACCCGCCCATCAATATGCTGCCTGCGGAGGTTGAGGCCGATGGAAGCAGCCTTCTCGCCCGGCTTCCCGGCGACTGGACCATTCCGCTGGGCAGGGCCGAGCTGCCTGAAGGCGATTACCTCTTAGGAATCCGCCCGCACGAACTGGATCTGGTGCCCGCGCCCGGACCTGGCACCGCCGCGGGCACCGTTCGGTTCCTGGAGAATCTCGGCGCCGAGCATGTCCTGCATGTTGAACTCGGGGGCACGCTGGTGCGCGTTCTATCGCGGCCGGGTTCTGCTGCGATCGGGAAGCGCGTGCATCTGCGCACCCAGTCTTGGCAGAACCTCATCTTCGACCCGCGCAGCGGAGCGAAGGTCCCGACGCGCGCGCTGGGAGCGGCCGCATGAACGCGCTGGAGGTCCGCGATCTCGCCAAGAACTTCGGTAAGGCGCGCGCACTTGACGGGGTGAGCTTCGCCGTGCCGGCAAGCGGCTTCTTCACAATCGTTGGCCCGACCAATGCCGGTAAGTCCACACTGCTCAAGACTATCGCCGGCCTGCATGAACCCGACCGGGGCGACATCTTCATCTTCGGCCGCCGGGTGAACGGGCTGGAGCCACGGCTGCGGCGGGTGAGCATGTTGTTCCAAAACATCGCCCTATTCCCGCAGCTGACTGGCTTCGAGAACATCGCTTTCGCGCTCCGCACAGCGAAGGCGCCTCCTTCCGAGGTCGACGAGCGGGTCGGCTGGGCGGCCCGACTGCTCGGCATTGAGCATGTCTTGCGTCGTCTTCCCAAGACCTTCTCAGGCGGCGAGCAGCAGCGGACGGCGATCGGTCGCGCGATCGTCCAGCCCGCGGATCTCCTCCTACTCGACGAGCCGCTAACGAACCTGGATGCGCGCATTCGCATCCAGCTGCGCATCGCCTTTAAGCAAATGCATCAGGAGTTTGGGCAGGCGATCGTCTATGTGACGCACGACCAGGTCGA
>JAREAF010000637.1 GCA_029240475.1 Rhodospirillales bacterium
GCACCGATGATGGGCACGCCCGAGCCCGCCATGATGATCTATGCGGTCACGCAGCTCGCACGCCGCTACAAGCTGCCGGTGCGCACGGGCGGCATGCTGTGCGGCTCCAAGCTCGCCGACGCGCAGGCGGCTTACGAATCCTACGGCACCATGATCCCGACCATCATGGCGGGCACCAATTTCGTGCTGCATTCGGCCGGCTGGCTGGAGGCCGGTCTCGCCGCAAGCTATGCGAAATTCATGCTCGACGCCGACCAGATCGCCCAGCTGCAGCAATTCACCGAAGGGCTCGATCTCTCCGAGGAATCGCTGGCGATGGAAGCGGTGCGCGAGGTCGGGCCCGGCGGGCACTATCTCGGCTGCGCGCACACGCAGCGCAACTTCAAGACGGCCTTCTACACCTCGCCGCTCGCCGACAATAATTCCTACGAGCAGTGGGAGGCCGAAGGCGGCCGCGACGCGAGCCGGCGCGCGATCGAGCGCGCGAAGCAGGTGCTCGCCAGCTACGAGCCCCCGCCGCTCGACCCCGGCATCGACGAGGCGCTGCAGGATTTCATCACCCGCCGCAAGTCCGTGCTGCCGGAAGGAGTGACGTGATCGCGACGGCAACTGATAGCTGGAGCGGGACTCGCTTTGAATCCCCTCCCCCCTTGAAGGGGAGGGCAGGGAGGGGGGTTGCAGAAGCCAGAACACAGAAGTCAGAAGTCAGAAAAGCTTTCCTTCTGACTTCTGCATTCTGCACTTCTGACTTCTGATCTTCTCCCCAACCCTCCCCCTCAAGGGGGGAAGGGGTTTTAGGTGCGCGCCAGCATGCCGCTCGCATGCGCCGCGTTTGCTGGCCCTCCAACCTCAAGCCTCCCGCTGAAGGGGGACAGGGTTTAAGCTCGGGTCCATGACCCAACCCTTCCCCCATCTCTTCCAGCCGCTCACCCTTCGCCATCTCACGCTGCGCAATCGCATCGTGTTCGGCGCGCACACGGCGAACATGTCGGTGGACGGGCTGCCGGGCGAGCGGCATCTGGGCTATTACCGCGAGCGGGCGCGCGGCGGCGCGGCCATGATCGTGGTCGAGCCGGTGCCGGTGCATGCGACCGCCGTGCTGACGCGCGGCAACTTCCGCCACTCGGACGATGCCGTGATCCCGCATTTCCGCCGCATCGCCGAGGCGGTGCATGCCGAAGGCGCGGCGATCCTGCAGCAACTCTACCATGTCGGCGCGCATGCCGACTGGGACAACAGCTTCGAGGCGAACTGGTCGCCCTCGGGCCTGCCCTCGATGCACGACCAGGACGGCAGCCACGCGATGACCGAAGGCCAGATCCTGGAGCTGGTCGAAGCCTTCGGCCAGGCGGCGCGGCGCGCGCGCGAGGCTGGCTTCGACGGCGTCGAGATCATGGGCGCCTACAACGCGCTCCTTGAGCAGTTCTGGTCACCCTTCTGCAACCGGCGCGACGACGCCTGGGGCGGCAGCTTCGAGAAGCGCATGCGCTTCTCAGAGGCCGTGCTGACGCGCATCCGCGAGATCTGCGGCGAGAGCTTCGTGATCGGCGTCGCCATCAGCGTCGATCCCACGCGGCCGGACGTGCTCGCGATCGAGGATCATCAGGAGATCGCCGCCTGGCACGATGCGCGCGGCCTCTACGATTATGTGACGGTCGGCACCGGGAGTTACTTCGAGTTCACCCGCATCATGCCGACCTTCCAATATGGCGAGAAATTGGGCCCGCCCTATGCCGCGCAGCTGAAGCAGGTCGTCAAACATGCGCGCGTGCAGGCCGAGAGCCACATCCGCACGCCGGAGAACGCCGAGGAGGTGATCCGCACCGGCGAGGCCGACATGGTCTCGATCGTGCGCGGACAGATCGCCGACCCGCACCTCGCCAACAAGGCGAGGCTGGGGCGGCCCGAGGACATCCGCCGCTGCATCTCCTGCAACCAGATGTGCTGGGGCCGGCGCTACCGCGATTATTGGATCAGCTGCCTCGTCAACCCCTCCTCGGGGCGCGAGTACGAGTGGAGCGGCGACACCTTCTCGCCCGCCGAACGGCCCCGCAAAGTGCTCGTGGTGGGCGGCGGGCCGGCGGGGCTCGAAGCCGCGCGTGTGGCGGCCTCGCGCGGCCATCGCGTCATCCTCGCCGAAGCCTCCGACAAGCTCGGCGGGCGGTTCCGGCTCGCCGGCGAGCAGCCGCGCCGCGCGCAAATCCTCGACCTCCTCCAATGGTGGGAGACCCAGCTCGCCAAGCTGCAAGTGGAGGTGCGGTTCAACAGCTACATGGATGCGGACGAGATCCGCGCGATCGGCGCGGATGCCGTGGTGATCGCGACCGGCGCGCTGCCCGCGGAGACCGGCTATCAGCGCGCGCTCCCCACGCGCGAGCGGCTGCCCGGAATCGAGCGCGGCAATGTCTGGTCGGTCGAGGACGTCATGGGCAAAGCCGCGCGCCTGGGTCACCGCGAGCTGGTGCTGGACGATCTCGGGCACTGGCATGGGCTCGGCACCGCCTGGGCGCTGGCCGAGAAAGGCCACGCGGTCACCAT
>JAREAF010000638.1 GCA_029240475.1 Rhodospirillales bacterium
CGGAAGGCTTTCATGGCGAGGCCAAGGCTTGGCACGGCCTTGCCCGAGCTGTGCGGCGCGGGCTCGACAACATGCGCATTCAGGCATTCCTGACGGCAGCCGCCATCAACCTCAAGCGCTGGCCGCGGCCCTGGTTGCTCTCTTGGGCATCGTCCTCCGCCTCTTGTCGCCACCACGCCAGCCATCCCTCGAATGCAGCAGCTGATCAGGCTGCCACCTTGCGGCCAAACCCGAACCTCCTGAGCACGCGCCTCGGCAGGTTTTTCAACGGCCCCAGGGTGCACAAGACCGCCAACTTCCTGAAAGCACTGCCCAAGGCGGACTACTGCAAGTCCAAGCAAGACATGCACGCGATCTACGAGCACGAGAACCGCCCAGCGTCCGAAGCGCCCCTCGACCCCTCCACCGTCCGGCTGCGCACCGCCAAGACCAAGGGCTGCCTGTCGCGGCAGACCGCGCTGGCGATGGTCTTCAAGCTCGCCAAGGCTGCCGAGCGCCACTGGCGCCGGCTGGACGGCACCGAACGGCTCGCGCAGGTGATCGCGGGCGTTCATTTCCGCGACGGCGAGCCCGTTCAGGCCACCGAGGAGCAAGCCGCCGCCTGACCCTCATCCCCCAGAATTGACCATAGCCCCGAGGAAACGATGGGCGGGTTCTCGTGAACGTGGCCGGCGGACACGATTTTGATGCGCCCGACTTCTTCCGCACGGCGGCGCTGCACGAGGATGCGGTTGCGGCGGAGGCCCGCAAAGGTGCGGTCGAGCTCGCGCGGGGCGAGGCGAAGGACCTCTACTTGGTGCCAGGTCAGACTGGGACGTACCCGCTCGAATGCTCGCACCTTCTGCACGCCGCGATCTTCGGCATGACCGGCGAGATCGAGGTGCGATGACGGCCTGAAGAGACCTGGCCACGAACGCGGCGGGTGTGGAGCGGGCCAGGACAAGGTTCTTCAGTGCACGCCTGCCGATGTAAAGGCCCTTTCCGCATCATCTCCTTCAATCAGGCCAGTGTTATGGCCGGATCGCTCTGGGGGAGCGGCGCACCTTCGATGAACCAGATCGTCAGATAGAGCAGAACCGCCAAGATAAGCAGCAAAAGCAATGCCCACAGCTCATCCTTCGCCGTCATTGTTTTGCGTCATCCGCTCAGGAAAGCAGTAGAGCAAAGGCTGCGCCGAGTGTGCCCCAGACGAGGCTGCCGCCTATCAGAGCGAGGCCGAGACAGGGGGCGCGGTTATCGGTTGTATCTTGTCTAACGGGCATGTCGAGGATCATCAGAATTGAGGCTGCCATTACTATGGGACCTCCAAGCCTGCCAAGCATAGTGCTCCCGCATATTAGCCACGGCTCGCCCAGACGGGCCTATCCAGCTTTTGGGAGTACGACCTTGGGAGTAGGAGGACCCCGCCCCCTCCAGCGCCTCCGGCTCGCTCGCCACCTTGTCCTCACGCACGATCCGGCCCATCGCATCGACCACGCACACGCTGCTCCGTTCCAGCGAGACGTCCATCCCAGGGGTAACGCACGAGATCAGCCGGCGAGCAGCGTCGCCATGAACGCGTCGTCCCAGCCGGCGTACTTGCGCTTGCCCTTGAGGCTCGCCTTCAGCGTGTCGTCCGCCCGCGCCAGGTTGAGCGCGATCTTGCGTAGCAGCGCCAGGTTTCGGGCCGCGTTCCGCTCCCGCACCCGGCTAGCGTCCTCGCGGAAGCCGACATCGAGGACCCAGTGGAGCCCGTTCTCGACCCTCCAATGACTCCGGATGGCGGCCGCGAGCCGTTCCGGAGGAAGCCGCGCGCTGGAGAGGTAGTGCCGGATCTCCGTCGTGATCTTGCCGCGGCCGGGAATGCCGCGAATGGTCTCGACCGCGACCACCGTGGCGAGCCCGGGCCAGTCCGCGAGGGCGGCGAACGGCGCGAGGTCGGTGCAGGCGAAGACCCGCCGCCGGACCAGGCGGCCGTGGCCGTCGTCGAACGCGTCGAAGCACGGCCGCAGCGGCGCGCCGAGCGCGAAGGCGTTGGCCGCGAACCAGGCCTTCACCTCGGCGTGCGCCTTCCGCCGGTTGCCCTTGAGGGCCAGCAGGTAGTCGCCGCCCCGGCCCGCGATCCGCTCCGCGATCCCGGGCTGGCAGGCGAGCGCGTCGAGGCTCACCAGGCAGCCCGCGAGGTCCAACCCGTCCAGCAGGTCGGGCAGGACCGCCAGCTCACCGCCCTTGGTCTCGGTCGCGCGCTGGGCGAGGACGATCCCGCCCTCGGTGGCGTAGGCGCTCACCAGGTGCAGAGGCGAGCGGCTGGCCCGGCGGTCGAACGAGCGCCGCACCGTCTTGCCGTCGACCGCGACCTGCCGCGGCGCGTCCGCCTCCGGCCGGAAGGCGGCGCGCACCCAGCCCAGGAACGAGCGCTCGAACGCGTCCGGGTCGACCAGCATCAGCACCCGACGGAAGGTGTCGTGCGAGGGGATGCCGTTCGGCAGGGCCAGGAACCGGGCCAGCCACTCGTGCTTGCAGCGGCCGTAGAGCGCGATGTCCTCGAAGCTCTCCGCCTCGCCGAGCACGGCGCAGACCGCGATCACCAGAATGTCGAGCAGCCGGTGCTCGACCTTCCACTCGCAGCGCGGGTCCTCGATCGTCTCGAGCGCGGCGATCAGGGCTTCCAGCATGGCCTTCCTCCGTCAGGAAAGGCCGAGCCTTTAGCCG
>JAREAF010000109.1 GCA_029240475.1 Rhodospirillales bacterium
CCAGCGCCGCGTTGAGCAGATGCTGCCCGGGGAAGATCAGCGGCTTGCCTGAGACCAAGCCCTGCAGCTTGGCGAAGGCGACCACCGAGCCTGAGAAGGTGACGGCGCCGATCGCGGTGCCGAGGCTCATCTCGACAAGGCTCGCGCGCCGGATGTCGCCGGCCACACCGATGCCGTAGGCCTCGGGATAGAGGAAGGCGGCGGAGGCGACGAACACGGCCGCCATGCCGACGAGGCTGTGGAAGGCCGCGACCAGCTGCGGCAGGGCCGTCATCTGAATCCGCATCGCGATGGCGGTGCCGATCGCTCCGCCGATCACGATGCCGAGCAGGATCAGCCAGTAGCTCTCGACCTCGGGCAGGAGCAGGGTCGTGACGATGGCGATCGCCATGCCGACCATGCCGTAGAGATTGCCGGCGCGCGAGGTCTCCGGCGAGGACAGGCCTCGCAAGGCCAGGATGAAGCAGACGGCGGCCACGAGATAGGCCAGCGCGGTCAGGGTCTCGTTCATGTCTCTGATTCCCTTCCGGCGCTCAGCGCTGCTTCTTGCGGAACATCTGCAGCATGCGCTGCGTGACGATGAAGCCGCCGAAGATGTTGACCGAGGCCAGGATCACGGCGAGGAAGCCGAGGATCTTCGCGGCGCTGAAATCGGCGGGGCCGGCGGCGATCAGCGCGCCGACGATGATGACGCTGGAGACCGCGTTCGTCACGGCCATGAGCGGGGAATGCAGCGCCGGCGTCACGCGCCAGACCACGTAGTAGCCGACGAAGACCGCCAGCACGAGCACGGTGATGCCGAAGACGAACGGGTCCAGCCCGTGCGCCTGGCTCGTCTCGATCACCAGCCGCGAGGCGTCTGTGGAGAGCGCCTGGGCGGCCTCGGACAGGCGCTCGGCCTCGTCCGCCAGCGTTTCGGCGCGTTCGGAGATGTCCTCGGGATCCATTCTCGAAAGCCTCCTCAGCCGCCCAGCGCGGGATGGACGATGCGGCTGTCGCGGGTCAGCACGGTTGCGGCGATGATCTCGTCGGTCCAGTCGATCTTCAGCGCCTTCGTCTCCTTGTCGATCAGGAGCGAAAGGAAGCTGAGCAGGTTGCGCGCATAGAGATGGCTCGCATCGACCGGGATGCGTCCGGGCAGGTTGGGATAGCCCACGATCTTGACATTATGGCGCGTGACGGTCTTGCCGAGCTCGGAGAGCTCGCAATTGCCGCCCTGCTCCACCGCGAGGTCGACGATGACCGAGCCCGGCTTCATGTCGCGGACCATCGCCTCGGTGATGAGCCGAGGCGCGGGACGGCCCGGGATCAGCGCGGTGCAGATCGCGATGTCCTGCTTCTTCAGCACGTCGGCCAGCCTTGCCTCCTGCTTCTTGCGGTAGGCCTCGTCCATCTCGCGCGCATAGCCCGCCTTGGTCTCGGCATCGACCGCCTCGTCGACCTCGATGAAGCTGGCGCCGAGGCTCTCGACCTGCTCCTTGGCCGCGCGCCGGACGTCGAAGGCGGAGACCACCGCGCCCATCCGCCGCGCGGTCGCGATCGCCTGCAGCCCGGCGACTCCCGCGCCCAGCACCACGACGCGCGCGGGCGCGACCGTGCCGGCGGCGGTCATCATCATCGGAAAGGCGCGGCCGAACTCGTAGGACGCCTCCAGCACCGCGCGGTAGCCGGCGAGATTGGCCTGCGAAGAGAGAACATCCATGGTCTGCGCGCGGGTGATGCGCGGCAGGAACTCCATGGCGAATGCGGCAAGGCCGCGGCGCGCATAGCCGTCGATGAGGCTGCGCTCGGCGTGCGGCTGCAGGATGCCGACCAGTACCGCGCCCTGCTTCATCGCGCCGAGCTCGTCGGGCGCGCCATCCTCGCCCGCGAGCGGACGCTGCACCTTGAGCACGATGTCGGCGTTCGCGAGCGCGGTGGCGAAATCGGGCGCGATGCTCGCGCCCGCGGCCTCATAGGCCGCATCGGAGAAAGCGGCGAAGAGGCCCGCCCCCGTCTCGATCGAGACCGACGCGCCGAGCTGGATCAGTTTCTTGACGGTGTCGGGCGAGGCCGCGACCCGCGTCTCCTCGGGCCGACGCTCCTTGAGCACCGCGACTTTCATCGGCGGATCGCCTCCCCTGAACAGGCTTCCACGGCGGCCGCAGGGCGGGTCCGCCGAAACGGCAGCAACCATGCCCCAGCGCGGGCGGGTTTGCCAAGAGCGGGGGAAAAAGGTTTGCGGAGCTAGCTCAGCCCGGCAAAGGCGGGTGCGTATTCGACCCGGCCGGACGTCGCCGACAGGCTGCCCGAAACGGCCATGACCATGAAACAGGACCCGGCATATTGCGGCTGGAATCCGCGCGCAAGCTCCGCATCGAAGCCGAATCGGCTGTAAAATGCGGGATCGCCCAGGACGAAGACGGCTTCCCATCCCGCCTGGGCGGCGCGGGCGACGCCGGCCCCGATCAGCTTGCTCCCGATTGCGACCCCCTGGCGGGCGGGCAGCACCGAGACCGGAGCGAGGCCGAGCGCGCGCACCGGCGCCATCATTCGCGACAAGAGGAGGTGACCCACGAGCCCGCCCCCCTCGGTCGCGACCAGTGAGATCACGGCGTCGCCATCCGCCCGCAGGCGATCGACCAGGTCAGCCTCGACCGCACGGCCGAACGCGGCGGTGACGAGCTCCCGAATGGCCGGGATGTCGGACCGTTCCTCCTCCCGAATGCGCAAATACACAGGCGCGGTCATGCCTCAAGCCGGAGAATGAAGCACAATGACCGCAATCGGGAAGGTCTGGAACAGCTCGCCGGCCGTGAACACCGAAGCGGGCCCGCGTTCGGTCGGCCGGATGGTCTCGCCGGTCAGCCAGTTCACGCCCTCGCGGGCGAGTTCCGGCGGCAGGATCAGCCCGGTGTCGCCCCAGGCCGGCGCACCGGCGGGGGGCGGCTCGTCCGACCACAGGCTGGCAGGCAGGCGCGGCACGGCGAGGATCAGCGCCGGCCCCTCCTCCCCGCGCCGCCGGGCGAAAGCGAACAGCGCCTCCGCCCGGGTTCCGCCGGTCTCCAGCGGCAGATAGCCGCCCTCTTTGAACAGCGGCTCGTGCCGGCTGCGCAGCTCGAGCATCCGCTTGACCAGGTGCAGCTTCACCGCCCCGCTTGCCCAATCGTCATAAAGCGCGCGCACGGCCTCGGCGGACCCGGCGCCGTCGATGCGCGGCAGGTCATCGAGCAAGCGCCGGCGAAGCTCGTAATCCACCGGGCGGCGGTTGTCCGGATCCACCAGGCTGAAGTCCCACAGCTCGGTTCCCTGGTAGATGTCCGGGACGCCGGGCGCCGCGAGCGTCACCGCCTTCTGCGCCAGCCCGTTGACCATGCCCAGCGCCGCGATGCGGGCGGCAAAGGGGCGGAAATCGTCGAGGAACACGTTGCGGCGCGTGGAGTCCAGGAGGCGCCCGATGAAATCGAGCGTCGCGCGCTCATAAGCCTCGTTCGGGACGGCCCAGCTTGTCGTCTCCTTGGCCTCGCGCAGCGCCTTGGTCGCGTAGCGCTCGACGCGCTCGCGGTACGCGGAGAGCCGCCCGTCCTCGAGCGGGTCGGGCCAGCTCAGCTCCAAGGGCCAGGAGCCGAGCAGGATCTGGTAGAGATGGTACTCGTCGTTGGCGTTCGGGACCGGAGCGCCGTCGAGCAGCGTCTTGCGGCGTTGATTGAGCTTGGCCCAGCGGCGCACGCGCGTGCGCCACTCGTCGGGTATTTCGGAGAGCAGGTTCAGCCGCGCGCGGACATCCTCGCCGCGCTTGGTGTCGTGCGTCGCGGTCGCCAGCATGGTCTGCGGCCAGCGCGCCGCCCGCTCGCCCATCAGATGATGGAATGCCGCCGGCGTGACGCCGAAGCGCCGGGGATCGCCGCCGACCTCGTTCAGCGAGAGGAGGCGGTTGTAGCGGTAGAACGCCGTGTCCTCGAGCCCCTTGGCCATGGACGGGCCGGTATATTGCTGGAAGCGCATGGCAAAGCGCGCCAGCTCGCGCCGCGTATAGGTGCGGCCCGCCCCGGCGGCGGCATCGCCCGTCAGCACGCCGTGCACGAAATCGAACACGCTGCGGTCCGGAGCGGTCGAGCGCGCGCGCGCCTGCGCGACCGCCCAGTCGATGTCGCGCCGGTCCTCCGCCTCGGTGGCGCCGGGGCGCACATAGGTGCGATAGACCGGAAAGGCGGCGGCGATCTCGCGCAGCGCTTCGCGCAAGCCGTTCGTCGTGTAGTCGCGGCTCATCCAGCTCGCTTCGGCCAGCCGGTCGAGGTCGCGGGCCAGCACCTCCAGCTCGCTGGCGAGATGGTTGCGCGTGACCTGAATCTTCGCCTCATACAAGATTTGGTCGAAGTCCTGCTCGCGGCCGGTGAAGCGGCGGTAGGCGCGATCGAGCGCCGCCTCGCCCCGCCCATCGACGAACAGCCCGTTCACCAGGTTGAGGAAGTCGTAGCCCGTCGTGCCCGCGACGGGCCAGTCGCGCATGCGCTCATGCGCCGCGAGGATCTTCTCGACGACGACATAGACCGCCTGCCGCCCGTCCTCGCCGCCGACGATCTGGCGCGCGCGCCGCTGCAGCCGATCGACATACTGCTCGGGATCGAAGAGCCCGTCGATATGGTCGATCCGGAGGCCCGAGAGCTTGCCTTCCGCGAGCCAGCGGAACAGCTGACGGTGCGTCGCCTGGAACAGCTCGCCCAATTCCATGCGGATCCCGGCCAGCTCGTCGATGTCGAAGAACCGCCGATAATTGATCTCGTCGGCTGAGACGCGCCAATAGGCGAGCCGGTAATGCTGCCGCTCCAGCAGCCGGTGCAGCGGATTGAAGCTGCGGGGCTCGCCGGGAATGCCGTTGAACTCGGCGGCGGCCTGCTGCAGCACCGGCAGCAGCTCCGGATGCGCGCGCACCAGCTGGGCCAGGCGCCTTTTCACCGCGTTGCCGCGCTCGCGCTGCCGGCGGCCCGCGCGCAGGCTGCCGTCGCTCGATGTCAGGGCGCGCAGCTCCTCCACGACCTTGTCCAGGTCGGAGAAGGCTGCCTCCGGCGCGGCGCCCTCGCGCCGGGCCTGCGCCGTGCGGCGCTCGAGGATGCGCGCATAGTGGCGCGGCCAGATCGGAAAGCGGTGCTCATAATACCAGGCGGAGAATGAGCCCTCCTCCGCATCGAAGCTCACCGCGAGCTGGCCCGAGGTCAGCACGGCGCCGTACTGGTCGCCGAGCACCGGCAGCAGCACCTTGCCTTTGAGCTCCGGCCTTTCGCGCTCCCAGTCGATGTCGAAGAACGCCGCATAGGGCGAGGCGCGGCCCCATTCCAGCACGTCAAGCCACCAGGGATTGTCGGCGCGCCCGACGCCCATATGGTTGGGGATGATGTCGAGCACCTGGCTCATGCCGTGGCGGCGCAGCTCCGCGACGAAGCGCTCGAACGCCCCCTCATCGCCGATCTCCGGATTGAGCCGGTTGTGGTCGACGATGTCATAGCCATGCGCGCTGCCGGAGCGCGCCTTCAGATAGGAGGAGCAATAGGCGTGGCTGACGCCGAGCTGGTCCAGATAGGGGATCAGCTCCGTCGCTCGGGCGAAGTTGAAATCGCGGCCGAGCTGCAAACGGTACGTGGCCCGGGGCACCGCTTCGGGTGCAGGCGGCGCGAGCGCCAGCCGTTCCTGCGCGACAGGGCCGGGCGACCAGGGCCGCAGCCGCCGCAACCGCCCTGCGATCCGGCCTAGAAGCGGCTGCTGGTCGAGCTCGTCCACCGTGACGGGAAGCCGCCGCCGCCAATTTGGATGTTCCGTGACGGTGCCCGGCAGGTTCGCCTGCTCGATGAGCCCGAGCGCGTCCTCGATCTGCACCGCAAGAAGGCGTGCGCGCGAGCGGCCGAGGAAGCGGTAGGCCGCCTCGATCAGCTCCGGCGTCGCCTCACGGCCGGCGGCGGCGCGCGATGCGGCGGCGGGGCCGAGCACCCCTTCCCGCTCCAGCGCCTCGACCAGCAGGCGGCGGTCGCGCGCGCGCTCCTCATGGGCTTGCTTGCGCTTCTCCTCGTCCGGAAACAGGTTGAGTTCGGACTTGATGTCGAGATCGCGCCCCCGCCAGAAGCCTGACAGCGTCGCCAAGTCGTGCGTGGTGACCGCGACCATGCTGGCGCGCGGATAGGCCGAGGGCGGCAGGAACGCGCCCTCCTCGCCCCGCTCGAAATAGAGCAGCCGGTAGGAGAGGACTCCCATGTCCTCCAGCCGCCCGGCAAAACCGGGTGGGACGGTGCCAAGGGCCTCCCCCACCACCATGCAGCGGTTGCGCCGGCTCTCCAGCGCCAGGATCGCGAGCAGATCGTCGAGCGGATAGGCGACATAGCCGCCCGCATCGGCACGCTCGCCCGCCGGAACCCAATAGAGCCGCATCAAGGCCATGATGTGGTCGAGGCGCAGCGCCGATGCGTGGCGCATGTTGGCGCGCAACAGGTCGATGAAAGGCTGGTAGGCGCGGGCGCGCAACGCCATCGGATTCCAGGGCGGCAGGCCCCAATCCTGCCCCAGCATGTTCCAGAGATCGGGCGGCGCGCCGGCATGGGCCTCGCGGACCAGGAGCTCGGGATCGGCCCACGCCTCCGCCCCGCCCGCATCGACGCCCACCGCGAGATCGGCATAGAGCCCGATCGGCATGCCCGCACGCCGGCAGGCCTCGGCGGCCGCGCCGAGCTGCCGGTCCGCCTGCCATTGCAGCCAGGCATAGAACAGCACCCGCCCGCGCCGCTCCTCGGCGAAGCAGGCGACCTCCTCCGATTTCGGGTCGCGGTAGGGCTCCGGCCAGTGCCCCCAATAAGCGCCGACGCCGGTCTCGGCGAAATGCTCGGCCAGCGCCTCGAACAGCGCGAATTCCTGGAGGCTTTGCCCTTCGCGCTCGAGGAAATCGGCGAAGGCGCGGCCCGGCCGGGAGTCCGGCCGGTCGAGATGGCGCTCGACGAAACTCTCCCAGACCAGCTCCAGCACCTCGCGCTTGGCGCGGGCTACGCCGGGATAATCGACCAGATCGGCGGAGCGGAGCTCGTCGAGCCGCGCCCGGAACGCCGGATCGGCCAGCCGCCGCTCGGCATCCGGGCTCTCCTCGAGCTCGGGGACGGCGGTCACATCGACATAAAGGACGTTCAGCCGCCGCCGGCTCGAGGGGGAATAGGGGCTGAACTTGCCGGGGTCGGAGGGGAACAGCGCATGCAGCGGATTGAGGCCGATCAGGTGAGCCCCCAGCCCCGCCGCGGTCTCGGCGAACTCGGCGAGGGTACCGAAATCGCCCATGCCCCAATCGTTGCGGCCGCGCAGGGAATAGAGCTGCACGGCAAGGCCCCAGGCTTCGCCAGCCTCGTCGAGCGCCGAGGGCAGGTGACACCGCGGCGGCGCGACGACGAGGCGCGCCTGCGCCTCCGGCGCCACCAGCACGAGCCGGTGATACCCCTCCGGCAGATCCAGCTCCAGATCGAGCCGCCGGCGCTCCAGCTGTCGCTCGTCCACGAGCCGCTGATCCAACAGAGGCAGAGAACGCCAATCGGCTTCGCCTGAATGCGCGGCGCCGGACTCTTCCTCCACCCGCCAGCGCAGCCGCTCCGTCCCTTCCGGCAGCGTGACGGGCACGCGCGCCGGCAGGGCGGTGCGCAGCACCACCTGCACCGGCTCGAGGGCCCGGCGCCAGCGCGCCTCCTCGCAGCGCGTCAGGCTCGCCTGCAGCTCCGCGTCGCTGCCGGCGGGAAAACCGAGCGCTGCGAGCAGCGTGCGCAGCCGGTCGTCGGAGACCTCGCGGCGGGTGCCGAGCGCATCCACATAGCTGCGCTCCAGCCCGACTTGCGCGGCCAGCCTGAGCAGGGGCGATTCGCTCAGCGGGACGGGTCCGCGATCGTCCATAGCACCGACCAGGGCGGCATGGTGCCCGCGGCCAGGCTGGCCGCGAGGCCGGGTTCACTCTCATGCAGCAGCCGGCCGTTCCGCCGGCGCGCGGGAATCCCCGAGACCGCATCGCCCGACAGGTTCGCGTCCAGCGCCAGCGTCGAGCCGTCGCCGAGCCGCCAACGGACGCTGAAATGGCGCTCGCCCATCTCTTCGACGGTTGCGGCAGGATTGCTCATTCCTCCCAGGCGCGGCGCGATCTCGCGGCGCCGGATGCCCAGCAGCCGCCGATAGAGTTCGAGCCG
>JAREAF010000639.1 GCA_029240475.1 Rhodospirillales bacterium
ACCTTGCGCCAGACCGCCCGCACCACCCCCTTCTCGTCGATCAGGAAGGTGGCGCGGTCGACGCCCATATATTTGCGCCCGTACATGCTCTTCTCGACCCAGGTGCCGTAGGCCTCAGAGACCTTGCCGTCAAGATCGGAGGCGAGGGCGAAGGGCAGGCCGTACTTGGATTTGAACTTATCGTGCGAGGCGACGCTGTCGCGCGAAACTCCGATAACGGAGATGCCGTGCCGCGCCAGCTCCGGCATGCGGTCTCGGAAGCCGCATGCCTCGGCCGTGCAACCCGAGGTGTCGTCCTTCGGGTAGAAATAGAGCACGACCTTCTTGCCGCGCTGGTCCTTGAGGCGGATGCGGCCGCCGCCGTCGGCCGGCAACGTGAAGTCCGGCGCGGGCTTGCCTATCTCGACGCTCACTTCGGGTCCTCCTCAGGGCCTTTAAGGTGGTTCGCTGGTCTCGGGATCGGGGCGGCGGCGAGCACGATCTCCTCGAAGATGCCGCGCACGCGCCGGGCGGTCTCACCCAGCTTTTTCGTGAGTTCCGGGAAGTCAACCGCCTCGCCCACCCGCGCCAGGCTCTCGCGGAGCGGCTCGGGCGCCTGCGCCTCGTCGAACCCGCCGCCGGTGGTCAGGCGCAGATAGCCTTGCAGCGCGCGCCACAGCCGTCCGGCCTCCACCAGCGTGCGCGCATGCTCCGGAGAGAGCAGGCCATGGCGGGCCAACGCGCGCAGCGCCTTGGCGGTGTTGGTGTGTAGCACCTCCGGGCGGCGCGCCGCATGCAGCAGCATCAGATACTGCGCCACGAACTCGACATCGACGAGGCCGCCCGGGATCTGCTTCACGTCCCAGATCGTGGCGGGCTTGTTGTGCGCCACCATGCGCCGGCGCATGGAGCCGACGTCCGCGGCAAGCTTCTCCGCATCGCGCGGGCGGGTGAGGATGCGCCGGATCGCCCGCTCGATGCGGGAGCGGAACTCCGGCTCGGCGACGATCACGCGGCCGCGGGTGAGGGCCATGTGTTCCCAGGTCCAGGCCTCGCTCTCCTGGTAGCGCAGGAAGCCTTCCATCGAGACGGCGATCGGGCCGGCGTTGCCGGAGGGCCGGAGGCGCATGTCCACCTCATAGAGCCGGCCCTCCTGCGTCTGCGCGGTATAGGCGTTGATGAGCCGCTGCGACAGCCGGGCCTGATAGTGGCCGGTCGAGAGGGGCTTGGGCCCGGAGGAAAGGATTTCGGCCTCCGCTCCTTCATAGAGGAAGACGAGGTCGAGGTCCGAGGTGACCGTCATCTCGCGGCCGCCAAGCTTGCCGAGCGCCACCACCGCAAGCCCTGGTCCGGGCAGCGAGCCGTGCAGCTCGGCGAAGTTGCGCAGCACGTGCGGATGCACCGCGTTGAGCGCCACGTCGGCGAGGTCCGACAGCGCTCGGCCGGCCGCGTCCACATCGAGGAGGTGGCGCAGGATGGCGACGCCGACCTGGAAGGTCCGATCGTTGAGCCAGCGCCGCGAGCAGTCGAGGACCTCCTGATAGTCGTCGGCCTGGTCCAGCACGCCCTGGAGCTCGGCGGCGAGCTCCGGCGCGCGCGGCGGCGTCTGGCCGAAGCCGGGCGCGAGCACGGCATCGAGGAGCTGCGGCTTGCGGCTGAGCTGCTGGGCCAGGCGCGGCGCGCCGCCGAGGATCTCCGCGATCAGGTCCAAGAGACCCGGATTGGCCCCGATCATTGAGAAGAGCGGCACGCCGGCTGGAAGGTTGGCGAGAAAGGAATCGAACCTTGCGAAAGCGGAGTCCGGGTAACCGGTGCGGGCGAGAGTCTGGAGCAGGCGCGGCATCAGCTCGGTCAGGAGCTCGCGCGCGCGGGTCGATCGCGTCGCACGGTAGCGGCCGTGGTGCCAGGCGCGAATCGCCGCGCTGACCGCCGCGCCGTCGCTGAAAGCCAACCGCTCCAGCGTCTTGACAGTCTCGGGGTCCGCCTCGGTGCCGGTGAAGACCAGGTTGCCGGGACCGCTCAGGTCGGGCTGCTCCTCGAAGAGCTCGGCATAGATCCGCTCGACGCCGCGCAGCTGCCGCACCAGCGCGGCTCCAAGCTCCGCCGCCGTCTCGAACCCTGAGAAGCGCGCGAACTCTTCGAGCGCCGGGCCCTCCGGGGGCAGCGTCTGCGTCTGCCGGTCCTCCATCATCTGCAGCCGGTGCTCGACCGCGCGCAGGAAGGAGTAGGCCTCGATCAGCGTGTCCGCCACCTCCTCGCCGATGCGCCCGGCGCGCGCCAGCGCAGCGAGCGCGCCGCAGGTGTCGGGGATGCGCAGCTCGGGCATGCGGCCGCCCCAGATCAGCTGCTGGGTCTGCGCGAAGAACTCGATCTCGCGGATGCCGCCGCGCCCGAGCTTGATGTTGTGGCCGCCGACCGCGATGGCCTTGTGCCCCTTATGGGCGTGGATTTGGCGCTTGATCGAATGGATGTCGCGGATCGCGGCGAAATCGAGATTGCGCCGCCAGACATAGGGCTTCAGATGCGCCAGGAATTCCGCCCCGGCCGCG
>JAREAF010000640.1 GCA_029240475.1 Rhodospirillales bacterium
AGCGCAGTGACAGGGTCGAGGTCGTGCAGCTCGTCGGGGCAGACGGGAACGGCAGGAAGCTCGCCGCGAGCTGGGATATAATCCGCGAGCAGGGCCAGCCCCCGCGGCTCGGGCACGTGGACCGCACGGCGGCGACGGAGATAGGAGGCCGGATGGCGTCACTGCTCGACGAGCCGCCCTCGGTGCCCGAGGAGCTGCGCTCGCGACTTAAGGCTCTCTTCGAGCAGCTGGCCACCCCGCTCGAGCACTGAGACTCGACGCGCCGCAGGATCCGCTTTGGGAATGAAGGCGCGCATCAACTCCCGTTGCTGTGGTTGCGGATCGATCCGGCGGGCGTAAGCTCGGGCGCAGACGCTAGACGGTGGGGGCGCCATGGAGGTCACCGTGAACGTGCAAGCGTTTGAAGAGCTGAAGCGGGTCCTCTCGGGGGTACCCGAGCGGCAACTGGACATGACCAACTGGAACTCCTGCGCGTGTGCCCATGCCATTCGAGATGGCTGGTTCCGATCTCAGGGGTTCACGGACTGTAACGACTTTGGACGCGCGGCGGCATTCTTCCAGATCAGTCGCGGTGAGGCAGAAGCCGTTTTCTCTGGTCGAAGGGGCCGTGACCTCACCCCAGCGGAGGTGATCGAGGGCATCGACCGTTTCCTCGTCATGTCAACGACCCGGCACGAGGACGAGGAGGCGCAGAACGCGCGGCGCCAAGCCGTCATCGATGGTCTGCTCGCCAAGGCAAACAAGGCCGCTCAGGCGGCGAGGAGGGTCGCCACGGCCTTGGTCGCTGTATTCTTCTAAGTCCAGCAGCAGCGGCGGGATGCGCCTGAACCACGCGCGAGTTCAGGCCGCGGTAACTGCCTCCACGCCCGCCCGTCGTAGTCGCTGGACATCCTGCCTCCATCCAGCAACCAGAGCATCCTGCTCCGGATCGTCACCGCGACCCTTCACGCGACGCTTGCGAAAGGCGAGCTCATGCTGCGCGTTCACCAGCGCGGCCGATCGGGCGCGATGCAATTCGTCGATCCTACGAGTGCGCAGGATGCGATCTGCAAGGATCGCGTCATACTCGCCGGGGGTGACGGAGCCGCCTATCTCGGACGCGAGCTCCTCGCGGATCACTCGCCGTTCCCAGATGCCGCTCCGCCAGAGCGCGATCGCGACGCTCAGAGTGAAGGGGCCGAAGATTGTAAGTTCGATTGCGCTGCTTGAAAGGAACGCCGCGACGAAGCCCATCTCGGCAAGCGACTCGGCCGCAGATTCCGGATCGGCTCCCGGCAGGCCGCCTCGCTCGGCGGCTGCCAACGCCTGGAAGAGAGGCAGAGCGTTGTTGAGGGCGTGTGCTGCGACTGCCAGGGTCAGCCCGATGAGAGGAGCGAGCACGCGGAGCCACTTGCGCTTTGTCTGAACGGCAAGGCCGAGAAACAAGCCAAACAGGCCGGTGAACATGGCATGGCCACCGAGACCGAACAGGGCATAGCGGGTTCCGAGCTGAAGCCCATACAAAGGTCGGCCGTGTTCGGCATAACCCTGAGCGACGTACAGCGCTGCTTCGAACCAGTTGAAGCCGACGCCGATGAGCGCACCGTAGACGAAGCCGTCGCGCATGTTGTCGAATTCGTCGTGTAAGAGCCAGAAGATCAGTGCGACGCCTGCGGCCTTGGCCACCTCCTCGGTGATTGGAGCCGCCAGCGGAGCCGCAATCAATGTGGTCGCATCTGGCCCAAGGATCTCAGCGACGATCGGATTGAGCGCGATCCATCGATCTACGAGATTGTGGAAAGCTGTATTGAAGGGTACGACGATAGCGGTGGCGATGCAGGCACCCCAGAGGAAGGCTGCAAGAAAGAACAGTGGCGCCTCGCGCTCACGGCGATCCAGGAACCAGAGCACGCTCAACGGCACGCACGACAGTAAGGTCGAGAGCGCGAGCGCTCGGAAGAATACACCAGCGACATCCGGGCCCATGCCCGCGAGCAGCCCCAGATTGACGAGCACCGCGATCGCCAACACCACGATGAGGGAGGCGCTGACTGCGATGCATGGACCGCTTTTCCGCAGCGGCGGCCCCATCCGCAATCGATCGCTGGCTCGGAGTGTAGGCATGCGCGCCTTGCGGGTCAGAAGCCGTCGGTCAGAGCGGTTGATCGCACTCAAGTCTAGAAGGTCACTCGGCCCATCGAAAGATCGTGTGGCGCGCCTACAAGAATCCCGCGCGCCTAAATAGCCGGGCGGCTCCGACGGCCTGCTTCACCATGACATAGAAACCGGGTCCGATCCCCGGGGCTTGTGGCGGCTCTGATCAGTCCACCGTCTCGTCGGCCTGCACATAGAGGCCGGGGTGCCTGGCCGTCTACGAGTAGAAGGTCCCCGTTGGGACCGAGACGCTGGCGAAATTCGACCAGCACGCCGCCCCGGTGCTTCCCGTTCAGCGGGGGCGGCCGCCGCCGTATTCGACCTAACCGGTCGAGTGAACGAGCACGTAACAGGGCAAAACGTACGGCCTGTCCTGACCTCCGGGTGTGCTGATC
>JAREAF010000641.1 GCA_029240475.1 Rhodospirillales bacterium
GCCCATAGTCCGAAATGGCGAGGGCCGCTTTGGCGTTCTGCTCGACCATCAACACCGTCACGCCCTGGTCGCGCAGGCGGATCAGAGTGCGAAAAACCTCCTGCACGAGGTTTGGCGAAAGGCCGATCGAGGGCTCGTCGACGAGCATCAGCTTCGGGTCGAGCAGCAGGGCACGGGCCACCTCGAGCTGCTTCTGCTGGCCGCCGGAAAGCTCGATCGCCCTGCGGTCGCGATGCTCCTTGAGCATCGGGAACTGCTCCATGACGGTTTCGATGCGCGCCCGCAGCGCCCTTTGATCCTTCGCGGTGATGCCGCCGAGCTCGAGGTTGTGATAGACCGACAGCTGCGGAATGATGTTGCGCCCTTGAGGCACGTAGCTGACGCCCCTGGCGATCAGCTGGCGCGGCTTCAGCCCGGTGATCGGCTGGCCGCCCAGCCTGATTTCCCCCGAGTGGATGTTCAGGAGCCCGAAGATCGCTCGAAAAACCGTCGACTTGCCGGCGCCGTTCGGGCCGATGATCGTGGTGATGGTGGCTTTATCCACCTTGAACGACACGCCGTTCAGGATGGTGATCTTGCCGTAGCCGCCGAAGAGATCCCTCACCTCCAGCATGGTCAGCCTCCCAGATAGGCGTCGATGACCTTCTGGTTCGACGTGATTTCGCGAGGCGACCCTTCGGCGATGACCGCGCCTTCGGCAAGCACGATGATGCGCGTGCAGAGCGACATCACGAATTCCATGTTGTGCTCGATGACCACGAAGGTCGTGCCGTGCTCGCGGTTGTAGGTCTGGAGCCGCCCCTTCAGGCTGCCGAGCATGGTGAGGTTGACGCCGCCGGCCGGCTCGTCGAGGAGGACGAGGTCGGGTCCCGCCATGAAGGCCATCGCCGCGTCGAGCAGCTTCTGCTGCCCGAAGGAGAGCGACCCGGCCTGCTCGTCGCGCAGATGCGAGAGGCGGAAGAATTCGATCAGGCGACCGGCCTCGCCGGTCAGCCCGGCATCCGGCGGGCCGAACAGCCTGGACAGCATCGAGCCGCGATGCTCCTGGCCGGCGAGGATGATGTTGTCGAGCACCGTCATCTCCGGGAAGACGGAGAGCTGCTGGAAGGTGCGGCCGACGCCCAGCCTGTTCAGGCGCGAGGCGCGCATGCCGGCGACGTTCTCGCCCTTGACGAAGACCTCACCGCGGTCAGGCCTGAGCTGGCCGAGCACGCAGTTGAAGAGCGTCGACTTGCCGGAGCCGTTGGGGCCGATGAGCCCGAGGATCTCGCCCTTTTCGACATCGAAGCTGACACCCCGCACGGCGCGAATGCCGCCGAAGGATTTCTCGATGCCGCGAACCGAAAGAACCGCGCCTTTCACAGGCCGGCGCCCTGTTTCAGGTCGCCGCGCTCGAGCCGCCGGGGGGCAAGCGCGCTGGCGATCCTCTGGCCGACGCCGATCAGGCCGTTCGGCGACCAGACCATCAGCACGATCACCGCGGAGGCATAGATGATCAGATACCAGCCCTCGGTGAAGCGCAGGAATTCCGGCAGCAGGATGACGATCGCCGCGCCGAGCATGGGCCCGAAGAAGAAGCCGGAGCCGCCCACCACCACCATCAGCAGGATGCGCAGCGAATGGCCGACCGCAAAGGAGGTCGGCTCGATGAACTGCACCACCGGCGGGATCAGCGAGCCGGCGAGCCCGGCGCCGGCCGAGCCGATCGCGAAGGCCAGCAGCGTGATGCGCCTGGTGTCGAGGCCCAGGCTCTCGGCGCGGGCAGGATTTTCCCGAAGGCCCCTGAAGGCGCGGCCCCAGGGCGAGCGGATCAGCCCGTACATCGAAAAGTCGAAGACGACGAACACGGCGAGGCAGACATAGTACATCTTCGTCGTGGGGGTTAGCGAGACGCCGAGCACGGTCGATCGCGACGCGGTGGTGAAGACGAGGAAATCCGGGCGCGGCATGCCGGACAGCCCATAGACGCCGCCGGTCAGCCACTCCTCGTTGCGCAGCACCAGCACGACGAGCGTCGCGAAGGCGAGCGTCACGAAGGCGAGGAAATGGCCTTTGACCCGGAGCGCCGGAAAGCCCACCAGAAGCCCGATCAAGAAGCAGGCGGCGACCGAGGCCGGCACGGCGGCCAGCCAGTGGACGCCGGCCAGCGTCATCAGCGCGGTGATGTAGGCGCCGATGCCGAGGAACGCGCCCTGCGCGAGCGAGATCTGCCCGGCGTAGCCGAGCGTCAGGTTGAGGCCCATGGCGGCGATGGTGAAGATGAGCCAGGTGCTCAAGATCAGGCTGATGTAGTTGCCGCGGCCGAGCGGCGCGGCGACCAGCAAAGCGAGGCCAAGTGCTATCCATACCCATTTCGGGATCGCCCGCATCTAGACCTGCCTGCCTTCCGGGGTTCCGAGCAGGCCCTCCGGCTTGAAGACGATGATGACGATCAGCAGCACGAGCGGCACCGCGGCGCGGTACTGGGCCGTCACATAGGTGGCGGTGAGATTGTCGAGCACGCCGACCAGCAGGCCGCCCACCAG
>JAREAF010000642.1 GCA_029240475.1 Rhodospirillales bacterium
GGGCTCGTCGCCCTCGATCTCCGCTTCCCATTCGGGGCGGTCGAACAGGCCGGCTTGGGCCTCGCCCGCCTTGACGGTCTGGATGCGCCGCTCGCCGATCCGCCGCACCCGCAGGGTCACCCCGGCCTTGCGCAGCGCCTGCCCCGGCGTGTCGTAATAGGTCGATTGCAGCGCGTCCTTCCTGGCGCGCTTCCCGGCGCGCCCGGCGAGCGCCTCCGCGACATCGTCAAGGCGCCGGGGATCGATCGCGAGCTTGAGCTCGACCTCCCGCCCCTCCTGCGCGCCGCCGCGGGCGGTTGCGTCCTTCATCGAAAGCCGTCGCTCGTCGCCACGCCACGATCCTGCGACGGCGGCGCTGTCACAGACAAGCCGGACGCATCATGCCTCGCCCCGCCTGCGGGGAGAGGCCGACTCGCGCCGGGAAGGCGCGAGCGGGTGAGGGGCTGTCGACGGCGGAGCGCAAACGTCGACGCCCCCTCACCCTCGCCCTTCGGGCTCGCTCCGGCCGCCAGTCCGCGGCCGGAGCCCTCTCCCCGCCTGCGGGGAGAGGAGAAGATCGGCTCAGCGCGGCTTCGTCGCCTCCGCGAGGAAGCGCACGAGCGCCTCGCGGTCCTCCCGGCTCGGGATCGTCTGCTCGGGCATCTTGGTGCCCGGCGTGTAGTGCGAGGGCCCGATCTCGAAAAGCTTCGCGATCGTCTCGGCGTTCCAGACGATGTCCATGCGCTTCAGCGGCTCGGAATAATTATAGCCCGGCGCGGTCGCGATGCGCCGTCCGAACACGCCGTGCAGGGTCGGGCCGGCGCGGTTGCCGTCCTCGGGGGTGAGCGTGTGGCAGGCGGCACAGGCCTGGAACAGCTCGGCGCCGCGGTTACCCTTGAAGCCTGCAAGGAAATCGTCGGGCCGCGTCATCGCGACAGCGCCGATGTGCTCGCCGGTGTTCATGTCCCAGCGCCGGACCATGCGGTCGCTGCCGCCGGTGAGGAGCTCGGCGCCGTCCGGCTTGAAAGCCAGCGACCACACCGGCAGGCCGGGGCCGACTAGGCTGAACAGCGCTTTCGCCGAGGCGCGCTCGACAATCGCGACCGCGCCGCCGATCGTCGCCGCGCCGACGCGCGCGCCGTCGGGCGAGAGCGCCAATCCGATCACCGGGGTCGGACCTACCTCGAGCTCGGCCCGAACCTGCCCGGCGGCCGACAGGATGCGGATCGAGCCGTCGGCCCCAGCCGCGACGATCTCGCCGTCCGGCGCCGCCGCCACCGCGTTGAGCGGCGTCGGCAGGGTGATGACGGCGGGCGGGCCTTCGTCCGCCGGCCAGATGCGGAGGGTCGCGTCATAGCCGGCCGTCACGATCCGGCCGCCGGGCGCGAAGGCGACGCCGTTGACGTTGCCGTGGTGGCCGTTGAGGACCCGCGCGCCCTCGCCCTCGACCGGCGTCACCCGGGCGGTGCCGTCCCAGGAGGCCGAGGCGAGGAAGCGCCCGTCGGACGACGCCGCAAGCGCCACGACCGGGGCCTTGTGGGCCTCGATCACCCGCGCCGGCGTGGCGCTCCCGGCGGCCCAGATCGCGATGCGGCCGTCCGCACCGGCGGTCGCGAAGCGCCCGTCCGGCAGCGCCGCGGCTGCGTTCACCGCGCTCTCGTGGAAGCGCAGCACGCGGATCGCCGCCCCGCGATCCAGTGCCCACAGGATCGCCGATTGGTCGAAGCTGCCGGAGATGGCCGTGCGCCCGTCCGGCGCCACCGCCACCGCCCGGACCGGCCCGCCATGGCCGCGGAGCTGGGCCTGGGCCGGCAGCGCGGCGACGAAGAGGGCTAGGGCGAGGGTGAGGGCTCGCGCCACCTCTCCCCGCCACGCGGGGAGAGGCCGACTCGCCGAAGGCGGGCGGGTGAGGGGCTGTCGACGGAAGAGCGCGATCGTCGACCCCCCTTCGCCCTCGCGCTTCGCGCTCGCTCCGTCCGCCAGTCCGCGGCCGGAGCCCTCTCCCCGCAAGCGGGGAGAGGTGAAGGTACGGCCCGCAACCTCTCTCATCCCCCCTCCGCCGGCACGAAACCCAGGGAACGCAGCATCTCGTGCACCTCCGAGTCATGCAACAGGTCAAGGAACGCCGCGACCGCGGAGCGGGTTCGGCGCTCCGCGACCACGGCAAAATCGTAATGCTCCTCGGCGAGCGGCAGGAAGCCGAGTTGGTAGGCCTTTGCCGCGGGCGCAATGGCAAGGCCCCAATCGGCGCGAGATTGAGCCACCGCCGCGGCGACCGCGTTGTGGGAACGCGGCTGGTTCCAATAGCCGTCGGGCCTCTTCCCGCCGAGAAGCCCGTCGATGAGGATGCGCGTGCCGGCGCCCTGGTTGCGGTTGACCATCAGGCACTCGGGATCGGCGAGCGCCGCCCGGACCGCCTCCTCGGCGCTCTTCCCCTCGAAACGGGCATCGCCGGGCCGGAAGACGACGCCCTGCATGCGCCGCCAGCCTTCGACGAGATCGAGGCCGGGCGCGATGAAAGAGCGGTTGTAGACGCCGGT
>JAREAF010000110.1 GCA_029240475.1 Rhodospirillales bacterium
TGCCGATATCGGAGATGAACGGGTTCAGCGACATCCGCAGCGGATATTTCAGCAGCAGCCGGCCCGGCGGCAGGCCCTTCGCGCGCGCGGTGACCACATACGGCTTCTGCAGCTCGTCGAGCAGGTTGGCGCGCAGCCGCCGCACCATGGCCGCCGTCCCTGAAGCGCCGATGACGACCACCGGCACGATCAGGTGCTCCAGCACCGAGCGGAACTTGCCCCAGCTCCAGGGCTGCTCGAGATAGACCGGGTCCATCAGCCCGCCGATCGAGACGCCGAAATGCACGTTGAAGAGATAGAGCAGCACCAGCGCCAAGAGGAAGCTCGGCGTCGCCAGGCCGAGGAAGCCGATCAGGGTCAGGATGTAGTCGCCGAAGCTGTATTGGCGCGTGGCCGAATAGACCCCGATCGGGAAGGCGACGACGTAGGTGAAGAGGATGGTCGCGACCGACACCACCACGGTGAGGGAGAGGCGGTCGCCGACGACCTCGGAGACCGGCAGCCCGTATTCGAAGGAATAGCCGAGATCGCCGCGCATCAGCCCCCAGACCCAGGTCAGGTACTGCACCCAGATCGGCTGATCGAGCCCGTACTGGCGGCGCAGGAAGTTGATCTTCTCCTCGTCCACCGCCTCGCCCTGGCTCTGCAGCTCGGCGATGTAGGTCGAGAGGTAATCGCCGGGCGGAAGCTGAATGATGACGAAGACGATGATGCTGATGGCGATCAGCGTCGGGATCATCAGGATCAGGCGGTGAACCGCGTAACGCAGCATGACGGATGTCCCCCCGATCCAGCCGTTCTAGTCCGCCGCCGCCGTTTCGGCCCCTTCGGCGAACCAGAAGCAGTCCGGCCGGTACATGCCCAGATGCGCGCCCGGCTCCCAGGTGTAGAGCGCTTCCTTCGGCACGTTGCGCAGACGCTCGGACACCACGACCGGCTGCGACACCTCGGCGACCGTGCCGATCGAGAAGACCTGGTCGGCGTGGATCTGCAGCATCGCGTGCCAGAGCCGCTCCTTCTCGGCGGGCTCGACGGCGTGCCGCCAGTCCATGTAGAGCGCCATCAGCTGCTGCGCCTCGGGCAGGTCGATCGGCTCGCCGGCCTTGTTCTGGGTCTCGAAATGCTGTCCCCATTTCGGCCATTGCAGGTGCTGCTGCGAGGTGGGCGCGAGTTCGCCCGGCAGCGAGAGCGGGTTCGGCACGCCGTTCTCGAGCCCGGTCCAGACCGACATCAGGGTTTCGCCCGCGAAGATGCGGTTGCGGAACACTTCGCGCTGCTCGACCTTGGTGAAGAGGGAGATGCCGAGCTTCGCCCAGCTATCGGCGATCAGCCGCAGGATGTCGCTCTCCTCCGTGCCCTCGCCGGCGCTCTCGACGATGACCTCCATGAGCCGACCGTCGGGCAGCCGGCGCGGGCCGTCCTCGCCGTCCCGCTGCAAGCCGATCTCGTCGAGCAGGCGGTTCGCGCGATCCACATCGTACTCGGCCCAGGAGCGGCGGTAATCGTCGCGATAGAGCGGGCTGCGCGGAAGGACCGTGTTCTGCCCCTCCTGCGCCAGCCCGTAGAAGATCACCTGGTTGATCTCGTGGCGGTCGATGCCCAGCGACAGCGCGCGCCGGAACCGCGCGTCGCGGAACAGCGCGCGCCAGACGGGATCGTTCGCGTTGAGATTGGGATAGAGCGCGAGCTGCGAACCGGTGCCGCTGCGCCACAGCCGCACATCGTATTTGCCGCGCCGCTCGCCGGCCTTCAGGAAGGTGTAGTGGTCGAAGCGCAGGTAGCGCGCCTGCAGGTCCGCCTCGCCCGCGCCCACCTTGGCCGGGATGATCTTGCCGTCCGCCACCGTCATCAGCACGCGGTCGAGATAGGGAAGCTGGCGACCATTCTCGTCCACGCGGTGATAGTAGGGGTTGCGCAGGAAGGTGAAGCGCTCGGCCGGGCCCTTGGTCGTGTTCATCCACGGGTCGAGGGTGGGCAGCTTCGGATTGTCGTTCTTGTACTGATTGTCCTTGCGCCCGTGCAGCGAGGCCCAGTTCCGCTGGCCCGCCTCCTCGACCATCTTCTTCAGCTCCGCCTCCTCGGCGTAGCGGGCGTGGAACTGCTTCAGGTAATGGGCGGGGCGATAGATGTAGAGCGGCGAGGCGCCCGCAAGCGCGGGCAGGAAGCTCGGGTTGGGCTTGGACCAGGAATAGCGGACCGTGACAGTGTCGATCACCTCGAACTGCGGCGCTTCGCCCTCGACCGTCAGCTCGACCGGAATCCCGCTCGGCGACAGGTCCGGATTGTTGGCGACGTCCTCCCAGAAATAACGGAAATCCTCGGCCGTGAAAGGCTCGCCGTCGGACCAGCGATGGCCGGGCCGAAGGTGGAAGGTGAAGACGCGGCCCTCCTCCACCTCGAAGCGCTCGAGGATGTCGGGCACGATCCGGTACTCCCGGTCATAGCCGACGAGACGCGCATAGCCATAGACGACCATCATGCGCACATCCTTGGCCCCGCTCATCAGGATGCGCAGGTCGCCCCCATGCTCGCCAGGCTCCAGCCCTTGCTCACGCAGCGGCGCGACCAGCGGGACCTGCGGCAGGCGCTCATCGATCGGCGGCAGCTTGCCGGCGGCCACCTCGTTCTGCAGCGCCGGCGGCTCGAGCCAGGCTCTCGCGCCCGTGGGCGCGAGCAGCAGCAGCGCAAGCAAGAGGGACAGCGGCCTGATCATGACGCAAGCTCCAGGGAGGCGGCCTCCGGATCGGCACGCACGAAATGCCCGTCGGCGACCGCTACCATGCGCGGCTCGCGGCCGGGCAGGACCCGGAAGGGCTCGGGCCAGGCGGTGGGATCGGAGGCGCGCCCCTCCATCAGCTGGCGCAGATCGAGCTTCTTCGAAAGGTCCGGCTCCGGCACTGCAGAGAGCAGGGCGCGGGTGTAGGGATGCACCGGGGCATGGAACAGGCGCTCCGTCGGCGCCAGCTCGACGATGCGCCCGCGGCACATGACGGCGATGCGGTCCGCGACATAGCGCACGACCGCGAGATTGTGCGACACGAAGAGGTAAGTGAGCCCGAGCGCGCCCTGCAGGTCCTTCAGCAGGTTCAGGATCTGCGCCTGGATCGAGACATCGAGGGCCGAGACCGGCTCGTCGCAGACCAGCAGCTCGGGATGGAGCGCGAGCGCGCGGGCAATGCCGATGCGCTGGCGCTGCCCGCCCGAGAAGCTGTGCGGGTAGCGCTTCAGCGTCCGCGAGTCCAATCCCACCAGGCGCATCAGCTCCTGCACCATGTCGGAGCGCTCGGCCTCGGTGCCGATGCCGTGGATCACCAGCGGCTCGGCGACGATGTCGAACACCGTCATGCGCGGGTTGAGCGCGCTGAACGGGTCTTGGAACACGAGCTGGATCTTGCGCCGGAACCGCATCAGCTCCTCGCCCTCGAGTTTCAGCACGTCGATGATGCGGCCGCGGTCGTTGAAGCGGACGGTGCCGGCGTCGGGCCTGATCGCGCGCATGATGATCTTGCTGACCGTCGTCTTGCCGCAGCCGCTCTCGCCGACCAGGCCAAGGCATTCGCCGCGCTGGATGTCGAAGCTGGCATCGGCGACGGCCTCGATGACCCCATGGGTCTTGGAGGCGAACCAGCCGCTGTTGCGGATGCGGTAGCGCTTTGCGAGCCCCTCGACGGCGATCAGCGGCCCGGCCTTCTCCGCTCCCTCCGGCCAGGGCTCCGGATGCGCGATCAGGGGGCCGGTCGTCGGCGCGATCTCGCGCAAGGGCTGCAGCCGCTCGTCCGAGCCCATTGCGATGCGCGGCACCGCCCGCAGCAGCGCCTTCAGATAGGGGTGCTTGGGCTGACTCAAGATGCGCTCGATGCCGCCGCGCTCCATGATCTGGCCGTGATACATGACCACCACCTCCTCGGCGAGGTTGGCGACCACGCCGAGATCGTGGGTGATGACCAGGAGCGCCATGCCGAGCTCGGATTGCAGGTCCTTGATGAGCTTGAGGATCTGCGCCTGGATGGTGACGTCGAGGGCGGTGGTGGGCTCGTCGGCGATGAGCAGCGCCGGACGGCAGATCAGCGCCATGGCGATCATCGCGCGCTGGCGCAAGCCTCCCGAGAGTTCGAACGGATAGGTGTCGAGCGCGCGGTCCGGATCGGGGAAGCCGACCAGCCGCAGCATGTCCCGCGTGCGCGCGCGGGTCTCGTCGCGGCCGGTGGCGTGATGGAGCCGCAGCGCCTCTCCGACCTGGTCCCCGATCGTGTGCAGCGGCGAGAGCGCCGTCATCGGCTCCTGGAAGATGATGGAGATCCGGCCGCCGCGGATCTGCCGATACTGCTCGCTGTCGCGCGGAAGCTGGGCGAGGTCGACGGTCTCGCCGGGCTTTGCGGGGTCGCTGAAGAGTATCTGCCCGCCGGCGATTCGCCCGGCGTTGGGCAGGATCCCCAGCACCGCCTGGCTCACCACCGTCTTGCCCGACCCGGATTCCCCGACCAAGGCCACGGTGCCGCCCGCCGGAACGGTGAAGCTGATCCCCCGGACCGCCTCGATAACCGCGTCATGAAGTAGGAACGATATCCGAAGGTCGCGGATGTCGAGCAGGTTTGTCACCGGCAGGTCTGTCATGGGCGCTCCGCCGCGGGCGCGGCCGCGGGGTCGAGGGCCGCCAGATTGCCCACGGTGATGTCGTCCAGCTCCACGCCGTTCCGCCGCGCCGCCGCAACCGCCACCGCCGCCACGGCCTCGAACTCGGGCAAGGTGGAATCGATGGAGAGCCGCCTTGACCCGGCGCGCAGCGTAAGCGCCATCCAGCCATTGGCCTTCTTGCGGCGCGGCGCGTAGTAGCGCAGCTTCAGCCCGTCCAGCTCGCCCCAGCTCAGATCGACCCTGCGCCAGCCGATCTCGGCGAGGCCGTCCGCCGACAGCTCGTAGCGCGTGACCTGCCGCGCCGCGGTGCGGATCGCGAAGACGCCGAACAGGGCGGTGAGGCCGCCGGCCATGACCGCCACGGCGGGCGCGGTCGGGACCGCCAGAACCGCGCCCGACAAGCCAACCCCCAGCGCGGCCCGCCCGTAATCGAGCAGGAGGTCGGAGCGGCGATAGCGCAGGGCGGTGGTCACGGGCGTCTGCTTTCTCCAGCGCCGGCCGGGTCTTGGCCGGCCCCATCATGTCGAGAGGCGCGCCGCCGCGCCACTGCTTCGAGCAGGAACGCGGCGGTTTCGCGCGCCCCGTCCAGCTTGAGGCCGCCTCCGGGAACCGGTCGCGGTTGGGCCAGCACCCGGTCGATGGCCGCCGCCAGACTCTCGGGCCCCAGCGCCCGTTCCTCAACGACGGTCACGAACCCGCGCTGCTCGAACAGCCGCGCACGGACGCCTTGCTCGCTCTCCGCCCCGGCCGAGAAGGGGACCACGATGGCTCGCGCCCCCGCCGCGACCAGCTCCAGGATCGTGTTGTAGCCGGCCTGCGAGATCGAGAGGGCGCACCTTCCGAACAAGGAGGCAAGGTCGGGCCGGAACCGCTCGACCGCGAACCCCGGACCCGCCGAGGCCAGCAGCCGCGCCGCTTCGGCTTCGGGATATTGCGGGCCCAGCACCACCCGCCAGGGCAGGTCCCGCGCGGCCGAGCGCGGGCGGGCCGCCAGCGCCGCCTCGACCAGGGGGCGGCCGACGGCGCCCCCTCCCGCCGAGACCAGCACCTCCCCCTCCGGCACGGGGCCCGACGGCTCTGCCGCAGGGCGCGGCTCCACCACATAGCCGGTGTAGCGGAGCTTCTCCGCGATGCGTGACGCGGCCGGGAAGCTGGCCGAAAAGGGCGCGACGGCCGGGTCGCCATGGACCAGCACGGTGTCGAAATGCCGCTCCACCAGCGCGGCTGCTTCCTCCGCCCGGCCGGGCTTGGCCTTCTCCACCAGGATGTCGCGGACCGAGCAGAGGATCGCGGGGCGGTCGGGGCGCGCGGACGCCGCCTCCAGCAGCGGCTGCAGCTCGAAGCGGAAGGAGCGCCGGCCGAAGGGATAGAGCTCGATCAGCAGGATGTCGGGGCTCGATGCGGCGAAAGCGTCGAGCAGGGCGGCGCGGCGGCGCTGGCGCCAGGCTTCGTCGATCGGGCGGCCCCGCTCGTCCAGGAGCGCCGAAAAGCGCTCGTCCGCCGAGCGGACCGGGGGCAGCTGGACCAGCCGGGCGCGCCCGAACTCGAGTCCCGCGACCGGCATGCCGCCCGCCACGAAATCCACCGCGAGCCCGGCTTCGGCCATGGCCTTGGCCAGCACCGCCGCGCGGCGCAGATGGCCGATGCCGAGCAGGTTCTGGACGTAGAAGAAGACGCGGCTCATAGGAGCCTGAGATTGGTTCGGATGAGCCCGACGGAGCCGTCCGTCCGGGCGAGGAGGAGCTGCGCCGTCCCGTCCGCGAACTCCTCGCCGGGCGGGCCGATCATGTCCCAGCCGGTCGCCTCGGCATAGAGGGCGCGGATGACCCCGCGATGGGTCACGGCAACGGTCGTCTCTCCCGAGCGCGCCCGCTCGGCGATCCAGGGCTTGAGGCGCAGGATGACCTCGCGCGGGCTCTCGCCCCCGGGGGGACGGAAGTCCCGCCCCAGCGGGTTGCGGTCGAGAGCATCGCTGCCTGCCTCTCGCAGAAGCTCCTGCCGTGTGCGGCCCTCCCAGCCGCCCCAATCCATCTCGATCAGCCGCTGCTCCACGGCACAGCCAGACGGACAGAGCAGCGCCGCGGTCTCGCAGGCGCGGGCGAGCGGGCTGGTCGCCCAGGCCGCATCCTTGAGGAGCGGCGGCAGCCGCCAGCCTTGGACGGACGCGCGGCCGGCCGGGTTGAGCGGCCGGTCGGCGCGGCCCTGCAGCCGCCGCTCGGCATTCCAGTCGGTCGCGCCGTGGCGGATCAGGGCGAGGAGGCTCATCGCGCCACCTGCCGCAGGATCCGGTCCAGGCGGGCGACCGCCGCCGCGAACCCATGCCGCTCGGCCGCAAGCTGCGCGGCGCCGCGGCCCAGGCGCTCCCGCAGGGCGGCGTCCCGCAGCAGCCGCTCCAGCCCCGCGGCGAAGGTCTCCGCATCGCCGCCGGGGACGAGAATGCCGCTCTGGCCGTCCGCCACAATCTCGGGCACGCCCCCCACCCTGCCGGCCACCACGGGCAGCCCCGCGGCCTCGGCTTCCAGGATGGCCATGCCGTAAGCCTCGTTGACCGCCGGCCAGGCGAAGAGGTCGGCGGCGGCGTGGAACCGCGCGATCTCTTCGGGCGTCCGCAGGCCCGCGAAGGCCACGCGCTCGCGCATGGGAGCGAAAGCGGCCTCGACCGCTGGCCGCTCCGGGCCGTCGCCGACGACAATCATGCGCCAGGGCCGATCGAGCAGCCGCTGCGCGGCCGCAGCCAGCAGACGGTACGAGGCGAGCTTGTCCGGCGCGCGCATCATCGCGACGGCGAGGATCCATGGCTCGTCGAGCGGCAGCCCGAATTCACGCGCGATGTCCCGGCGGGCTTCGGGGCGAGGCGGCGCGGAGGACCGATCGGCATCCAGGAACGGCAGCAGGCGATGGCAGCGTTGCGGCGGCAGAAGGCGCGCCAGCCCTTCGGCATCGGCCCCGTTGAGCAGGATCGCCGCGTCGGCGCGCCGGATCGCCGCCGCCGCGGCCGCATGAGCTTCGGCGTACGGCCCGCGCGCCCGCTTCTCGGCATGCGAGGCTTCGGCGATGAGGTAGGGAATGCCGAGCGCATCGGCGATGCGCGGGCCGAGATGGTCGGGCGCCTTGTAATAGAGGTGGTAGGTGAACCAGGCCCGCGGGCGCCGCTCCTTCGGGCGTCGGCGGTAGCGACGGATCAGCCCCTCGGCCAGCCCGGCCCCCACCTCCGCGATGCGCCGCTGCCGCTGGCGGTCGCCCGCGCCTTCGCGGCTGCGGAACCGGCAGGCCAGCTCCACCTCGTGGCCGCCGGCGCGCATGGCCTCGATCAGGAGCCGGGCCATGCGGCGGTCGCCCGAGGGGACCGGATGGTCCGGCGGCTTCAGCGGAGCATAGAAGGCGACCCGCATTCAGCCGCCGCCCGCGGCCGCGCTGGCCGAATCGGCGGCGATCCCGAACCGCGCGCCCAGGC
>JAREAF010000643.1 GCA_029240475.1 Rhodospirillales bacterium
AGCGAAGCGAGCCTCGAAGGAGAGGAGGTTTTCGCAAAGGTCCCTCAAGGGGGGAGGGGAATGCAGCGGTCCTTTCTTCTCCCTCCCCCTTGAGGGGGGAGGGTTGGGGAGGGGGTGAGACGCTCGTTCTCACCGGGGAGGTTCCTATGCCCACACCGAAGAAAGCGCGTGCGATCGGCTTCAACCATGTCGCGCTCGAGGTCGGCGATCTCGACGAGGCCTTGGCCTTCTACGGCCGCATCTTCGACTTCGAGCTGCGCGGCCGCGAGGAGGACGCCGTCTTCATCGATCTCGGCGATCAGTTCATCGCGCTGCAGAAGGGCCGTTCGCAGCCCGCCGACGACGGCCGCCACTTCGGCCTCGTGGTCGACGACAAGGAGGCGGTGCGCCAGGCGCTCATCGAGGCGGGCGTCCAGATCCTGCCCGGGCCCTTCCTCGACTTTCGCGATCCCTGGGGCAACCGGATCGAGATCATCGGCTACGAGAACATCCAGTTCACCAAGGCGCCCCACGTGCTGCGCGGCATGGGCCTTTCGCATCTGAAGAAGAACGCCGGCGCCCTCAAGGAGCTGGCCGAGAAGGGCATGGCGCCGGAGTGATCTGATGCCCCGCATCGCCGTCGGCGCGTTCCAGCACGAGACCAACACCTTCGCGCCCACGCGCGCGAGCTTCGCGCATTTCGAGCGGGGCGGCGGCTGGCCGGGCCTGACGCGAGGGGGCAAGATCTTCGACACCGTCGCCGGCATGAACATCCCCATCACCGGCTTCATCGACGCGGCGCGCCCGCTCGGGTGGGAGCTGGTCCCGCTCACCTATGCGCAGGCCTCGCCCTCGGCGCAGGTGACGGACGACGCCTTCGAGCGCATCGCCGGCATGCTGATCGAGGACCTGAAGGGCGCGCGCGGCATCGACGCGCTCTTTCTCGACCTGCATGGCGCGGCGGTGATCGAGAGCCACGAGGATGGCGAGGGCGAGCTCTTGCGCCGCATCCGCGCGCTGATCGGGCCCGAGCTGCCGCTGGTGGCGTCCCTCGACCTGCATGCCAATGTCACGCCGGAGATGATGGCGCATGCCGACCTGCTGGTCTCCTATCGCACCTATCCGCATGTCGACATGGCGGAGACCGGCGCGCGCGCCGCGCTGCTGCTCGATCGTCTTCTGAAGGCGAAGCGCAAGCCGGCGAAAGCTTTCCGCCAGCTCCCGTTCCTCATCCCGGGCGTCTGGCAATGCACGCTGGTCGACCCGGCGCAGGCGATCTATGGGAGCCTGGAGCCGCGCGAGCGCGACCCGATCCTCAGCCTTTCCTTCAATGCGGGATTCGCGCCGGCCGACATCTTTCATTCGGCGCCGTCGGTGCTGGCCTATGGCTGGGATGAGGCGGCGACGGAGCGCGCGGCAGAGACCTTGGCGCGCGACATCGCGGCGGCCGAGCCCGATTTCCGCGGCAAGGTGTGGGATCCGCGAGAGGCGGTGCGTCACGCCATGCGCGCCAGCGACGGACGGCCGGTCGTGCTCGCCGACACGCAGGACAACCCCGGCGCAGGCACCGACTCCGACACGGTCGGGATACTGGAGGCGCTCACCGCCGAGCGCGCCGAGAACGCGGCCATGGGCCTCGTCGCCGATGCCGAGGCCGCGCGCATCGCGCACCAGGCGGGCGAGGGGGCGGAGATCGCGGTCAAGCTCGGCGGCAAGTCCGACGGGCGGCCCTTCGCCGGCACCTTCAAGGTCGTGAAGACCACCGACGGCCGCTTCACCGCGACGGGTCCGTTCTATGGCGGCAGCCGCATGGAGCTTGGGCCAATGGCGCGGCTCGCGATCGGCGGCGTCGATGTCGTGGTCGCCTCCAAGAAGGTCCAGGCCGCCGATCAGGCCATGTTCCGGCATGTCGGCATCGAGCCCGCCCAGAAGCGGGTGCTGGTGCTGAAGAGCTCAGTGCATTTCCGCGCCGACTTCCAGCCGATCGCGGCCGAGGTCCTGGTCGTCGCCGCGCCGGGCGCGAACCCGATCGACCACACCACGCTGCCCTACAAGCGCCTCCGGCCCGGCATCCGCCTGATGCCGATGGGCCCGGAGTTTCGCCCTTAGCCCCTCCGCGCCGTCCCGCCTGGATATCGAGGGGCGCATACTCTCCCGTAAGGCTGGAGCGGCAAGGCTCCTCATCGGCCGGCGCGCCCGCTCCGGCTTGGCGTCGGCCAAGTCAGGGAGAATCGCGGAATGCGCAGAGACATCGCCCTGAAGACCGAGGACGGAACGACGTTGCGCGGCTGGCACTATCTGCCGGATCGGCGCTCCGGCCGTGTGCCGACCATCGTCATGGCCCACGGCTACTCGGCCGTGAAGGAGATGTATCTCGACCGGTTCGCGGAGGCCTTCGCCGCCGCAGGACTGGCGGCGCTCGTCTTCGACAATCGCAATTTCGGCGACAGCGAGGGCGAGCCGCGCCAGGAGATCGATCCCTGGCAGCAGATTCGCGACCACCGCGACGCGATCACCTTCGTTGAGACGCTGGAGGAGA
>JAREAF010000644.1 GCA_029240475.1 Rhodospirillales bacterium
GGGCGATCCGCGGCGGCGCCGGTTCCGCACGCGCATGGGCGGGATCGGCTACGACCTGCTGCCTGAGCCATCGCCCACCCGCGCGCTTTATGAATGGCCGGCGCTGACGCGCTTCGTCGCCGCGCTCACCGGCGAGGCGGAGCTCCATACCTGCGCCGACCCGCTCGCCTCTTGCGTGATCAGCGTGCTGGAGCCGGGCGGCATGCATGCCTGGCACTATGACCAGAACGATTTCGTGGTGAGCCTGCTGCTGCAATCGGCCGCGCGCGGCGGGGAGTTCGAATACGCGCCGAACATCCGCTCCGAGGAGGACGAGAACTACGAGGGCGTGCGGCGGATGCTGGATGGCGACCCGGGCCTGCGCAAGACCGGCGCGATCACCCCGGGTTGCCTGGCGCTGTTCCGCGGCCGGCGCTCCTTGCACCATGTCACGGAGGTCGAGGGCACGCGACCGCGCCTGATCGCGCTGTTCAGCTACGACAAGAAGCCGGGGATGATGTTCCGGCCGGAGGTGCATCTGCGTGCGCTCGGACGCACCCTCGCCGAATAGCCTTCCCCACCATGCCCAAATCCGCGCCCGCTGCCCTCGTCGCTCTCTGTCTGTCGCTTGCCCCGGCGGCCATGGATGCGCACGCCGAACCGGTTCTGCCGGCGCCGCCCTTACAGGTCGAGGGGACATTCTGGCCGCTGGGCTCGCGCGTGCTCTCGCCCGACGGGCCGCGCCGGCTGATCTCGGTCGATCTCGGCGCGGCGGAGGACGGCGGACGGCCGGCCTTGGAGGCCGGCACAGCCATGACGGTGCTCAATGTGCTCGGCCTGTGGTCCGCCTTAGTGGTCGATGTTCGCAAGAGCTGCGAGTTCGTCTGCACGTTCGAGGAGGGCGAGACCTGCCACTGGCAGGCGCTGCTCGCGCCCAAGCCCAATGCGCGCTATCTCGGCGAGCCTCTGCTCGCCATTCCGGCGGAACACCGCGTCGAAGCCTATGAGCCGCTATTCGCCAGGCTGGCCGAGGCGGCGGTGGCATGGTCGCCCGATTTCGCCACGCCGATCTGGCCGCCGCACGAGTACGACATTCGCATCGAGGAATGGTCGCCCGAGGAGGGCCTCTTGCGAGCGACTCTCCGGCTGGCCGATGGGCAGGAGCGGGCGATCGAGGACCAGTCCTGCGTGGCCACGAAGACCGCCGGGCTCATTGCCCTCGCCTGCCCCACATTGGCCTTGCTTGCGGCCAATGGCGTGCCGCTGCTGGTGAGCTGGACCGACTACCACGCCGGGGTCGCGCTCCCGATCGCACGCATGCGGATTGACGGGCGCGAAGCGGTGCTGGTGCGCTATGCCACGAAGATCGACATCCTGCATGGATTGCTGGTACGGGAGGGAGGCCGCTGGGTTCCGCTGATCCGCCAGCCGGATTATGCAAATGTCTGCTAGAGCTCGGCCCCAGGCGCGCTTAGTCAGAGTATTGACGGCCTTCATCGGCGCGCTGCTGGCGGGCTCGGCCCTGGTGAATGCGCAGGAGCGCCCGGCGGAGGCTCCGTTTCAGGTGGAGGCCGCGCTGGTCCCGGCACTGCGCTCGGCCTCGGCCGAAGGGCCAAGCCCGCTGCTGCTGATCGATCTCAATAGTGCGGAAGATGGGACTGAGCCCGCGATCCGGGAGCCGGGTGGCGGCATGACGATTCTTTATGAGAATGGAATTGCCCGAGGCCACGTCCGGGAGATCCGCAAGAGCTGCGATTATCTCTGCGGATTCGACGGGGGCGCGACCTGCCATTACCAGGCGCTGGTCGCGCCGGATAAGGCGGGCGCGCTCGGCGCGGCATTGACGGCATTCGTCGGCGAGCCGCAGATAACCGCATTCGAGCCGCTCCGGCCGCACGCCGTAGGCGAGGTCGAGTGGCTGGGCGGCTTCGCGGCGCCCGTCTGGCCGCAGGACTATTCCGCCGGAATTCGCATCGAGGAGTGGGACGCGGCCGCGCGCCGGGTTCGGGTCTCTGTGCGGGCGGCGGATGAACATATCGCCGTCGAGGATCGGGACTGCGATGCGACCGAGGCCGCCGGGCTGGTCGCGCTGACCTGCCCCTCGATTGCAATTCTCGCCGAGGCCGGCGTGCCGCTGCTCGTCAGCTGGCCCGATTACGAGACCGCCGCGGCGGCGCCGGTCGCGCGCTTCCGGCTGAACGGGCGCGAGGCCATCCTGGTGCGATTGGGGATGTCCGCCGAAACCATATACGGCGTGCTGCTGCGCGAGGGAACGCGCTGGGTTCCGCTCTTCCGCGGCGCCGATTACCCGATCATGTGCTAGGGCGCGCCCCTCGACCCGGGCCCCTTCGCGCCTCTCCTCCGAGCGCGTCCTCGGTGCTACCGTCGCGCCGGTGTCCCGCAGGCACGGCAACGCCAGAGAGTCGCGAGGGGGAAACTCGATGCTGTTTCGGATCGGAGCGCAGGCCGCGCTCGCCGTGCTGCTCGCCGCCGGCGCTGCCGCTGGCGATCTCGAGGCGCCCTACCATATCGTCG
>JAREAF010000645.1 GCA_029240475.1 Rhodospirillales bacterium
GGCTGCGCTGCATCGATTCCGGGCCCCAGCCGTAGAAGTAGGAACCATCGGTCCGGCTCCACCCGAGGTCGACCGACCAAGCCTCTCCATGGAGGCTGGCGGCGCCGGTCGCGATGTCGCTGGCGCGGGTGTTGCTGATCTTCACCGGCACCCACATGCCCGCGTAATAGTCGTCGGGGTCGTAGCCGTAGACATACGTCAAGTACGGGTATTCGCTCGTGCTCTCGTAGCGGCTGCGGGAGAGCGACAGGTCGAGCCAGTCAAAATTGAGATTGGCATTCGCCGAGAGCCTGTTGGAGAAAGTGTCGTAGAACCGGTCCTCCTTTTCCCGGCGCTCGGCGCTGAAGCTCAATGCCCGCCAGCGCCCATCTGCGGAGATGGACTGCTCCGTCCCCCCATAGGCGAAGTTCCAGCCGGCATCCCCGCTGAACTCCTCCTCTCTATCCGAATGGGTGAGCTTGAAGCGGATGAGCCCGTCTTCGTCGCTCCAGGGCGTCAGGGACAGATCGAGATAGCGTGCGTCGCCCTCCTCGGGCGGGGCGGCGAGCTGGGCCAGCGGATCGTTGAAGCCGAGCATCGCCAGTGGGCTTTCGGGCGCGGAGAAGACCGAGCGCGCATAGCCGGCCTTCAGCACCGCCTTGCCGGAGAAGAGCGACCAGTCGAGTGCGAGGCCCGTCGTGTCAGTCTCGCCGGCGCGGTTGGAGGCGCCGTAGAGACTGTGCAAAGAGAAGCCGTAGGGATCCTCGTAGGCAAAGCCGGCTGTCTGCCGGCGCAGCTCCTCCGACCGTCCGAGCACGAGCGAAAGTTGCGAATTGGATGGATCGCCAAGGGTCGCGACCAACTGAGTGAAGGAACGGTCCTCAATCTGCGCCCCGAGCTGATTGGGGTTTGCGGCCAGCGTGAGAGAGGACTGCTCCACATGGCCCAGCTCGAGGGCGAGCCCAACGCCATATTGGGCGAGTGCGATCGGCTCGCTTACCGCGCCGGTGCCGCTCTCATATCCGGCGGACAGCAGAGGGTGGCGTGCGGTGAGATAGGCATCGGCGTTGCGCAGGTCCGCAAACGGGAGGGCTCCGGTTGCGTCCGGAGCCCCGACGAAGCGCGCAGGGCCCGCGGACTCCCCCGCTCCGCCCCCCGTCAGGAGGATTGCGATCTCCTTCCATCCCGCAACCGGCTCATCGGCCGCCGACGCGGACGCCAGGAGAAGGGTGAGCAACGGCAGAAGAGACAAGGGTCGAGTGCTGATGCCGGTGACCGGCTTGGCCGCTCGGCCGTATGGAATGCCGCGCACCACCCGTGGAGTCCGAGGCTCCGGCTCGGGCTCCGAGCCGAGGTCCGAGCCGGACTTGCGCCTCTTCGAGCCCCGCGAGAATTGCGGCCTGGCATAGCTTGCGCTCCGCCCTGCCAGGGCGCGCCGGCGACATCCAACGGACCGCAGGACAACTCGGATCACCTGCCAAAGGCCGAGCTGGCCAGGGTCGAGCAGTACTGCCCGAGCTGCGGTGGAGTGAGGCCCGGTGGAGCATTCGCCGCGCAAACGTTCATGGCGCAGGCATTCGCCCTGGCAATGCTCGGTTGGCGGCCGCACTGCGCCTGAACCATTTCGACGATCGCGAAGCGCCGGTTCGCATAGGGCGTCTCTGCCGGGTCGATGCCTCCACCGCGTGGATCGTCGACGCGGGGCTGTAGGCACCGGCCTGAAGAGCAACGGTAGAATTCGGCCTGCGCTCGAGTATCCGCATTGCGTCCAGGAATTGTCGGAGGCGGCGGAGGCGAAGGCGGCTGCGGAGATGAGGCCTTGTAGCCGGACGGTGTTGTCGAACCCGCAAAGGCGACCGGAACGCCCACGACCAGGAGCACCAAAAAAATCAGGAAGCGTTTCATCAGTTTGCGCCTCAGTTACCATTCGGTACGCAAAATCTTAGCCAAATCTCTTAAATCGAATTTCGAATGTTGCTTGAGGTAAGCATGTTCTATAACTTACTTGAAGTAGTATTTCTTTAGACGACCACTCGTTACGCGCAGCTCCCTTTAATCGTGATGCCCCGAGCTACACCGATTGACCCGCTGGGAGGCCGGGAGCATCCTCGTAGATCCCAGTTGCGTTCTCTGCAGGAGCCGGGGAGAGCCTCCCATTCGGCAGATGCGGGAGCTCCTCTCGATGTCTCGAGCCGGAGGGAGGCTACGCCCATGCGCATCCCGTCCCTGCTCGCCGCAGCCATCCTGGTCGGCGGCGGAGCCGCGGCGCCGGCCGCCGCCGCTCCGCAGGTCCTCGGCGTCGTGGCCAGCATCGCGCCGGTCGAGATGAGCTGCACGGGCGAGACCTGCACAGCCCAGCTCAGCGCCTTCTGCCTCCAGCGCGAGCGCGAGGTGCCAGGCGAGCACACCGCCTATCGTGCCGCCGACCCCGGCGCCTACACGCTTGTTGCACGCCGCGCGGACGGCTCCACCATCGAGGTTGCGCTCGATGAGCGCGTGAGCTTCAGCAGCGCCTTCGGCTACGCCTCGGT
>JAREAF010000646.1 GCA_029240475.1 Rhodospirillales bacterium
AACGAGTCCAGAGCATCGGCGGCCGCTGCTGGATCCTTTCGGGCCATCTTCTCGAACTGCGTCAGGACATCGTCGAGCGCCTTGGGATCGTTCGCGGTCTCGCCGTACCTCGCGCGGATCTCGTCGATGCGGCTGCGGACGTCAGCCTCCGAGACGCCCGCGCTCGTGGCAGCGCCCGGTGTGACTGGTTTGGCGCCGCCGGCAGTTGGGTTCGTCCCCGACATGTGCGCCGGTATGTCGCCCTGCGACGGCGCGCCGACCGTGTTCTCGATGAAGTCGTGGTAGCCCTCCATCGTCTTGAACCGCTCGGTGCGACGGCCACCGGCACCGTCCGGCACTTCGATCCAGTACGGCTTCTCGTGCGAAGGGTCGAAGCCGAAATCGGTGTGGTTCGGTCCATCGGCGGTCGTGTAGTCGATGCGAGACGACCGCGGTTGCCCCGAGGCCATGGCTTCGCCAACCATCACGCCCATGTCGCCGTTCGCGCCGCTCGGCCACTGATTGACCGGATCGACGAAGCCGTTCGCTTCGACCGGATGCGAGTGCGCCTGCAGCTCCCAGCGACCGGTGTCGAGACCGTCGAGGATCTCCTTCCAGCGCTGCTGCTGGCCTCCCGCGTGAGGCGCCTCGCCATTGCCGACGCTGACGGTCCCCTCGTTCCCCTGGATGACGATGTACTCGCCCGTCTCGGTATTGCGGTAGATCGCCGCCTCGCGGGTCGGGCTCTCGGCGATCGAGTTCTTGTACATGAGCTGCGCGTCGGCGAGGTCCTTCGGATTCGGCCCCTGCATGACCGTCTCGTCAGGCATCGCGGTGATGACGTCGTCCGCGACGGTCTGATGGCTCGCTGGCGCGTCTGTCTCGGGCGCATCTGTCTTCGGCCCGTCGGTGTTGGATGCGTCGGCTTTTGGCGCGTCGCCCTTGGGTGCGTCAGTCCTGGGGCCGTCTGCCGGCACGTTCGCTGATCTCGGAGGCTGTGCCGGAGCGCCCGGAGGCAGGTCGCCTCGTGCTGCCGCCGCGGCCGCCAGCTTCGGGTCCGCCGCCGGTGGAAGGTCGAGCTCGGGCATGTCGCCTTTCGGCGCATCGATGTCGGCCCCATGGCCACGCGATGCGCCGGGGACATCGAGGTCGACGTCCGGCCCGCGAGCGTGTGAGCCGGTGCCGACGTCGATGTCCACGTCGAGCGACGGAGCGCCCGCCTTGACCTTCGGTCCCGTGACCATACCGTACGCGCCGCCCGCCGCGTCGAACCCGGCCGAGAGGGCTGCACCGGTGCCTAACGCGATGCCACCGACCTTGAGCATCGCTCCGCCCGGGTTGCCGGACGCCCAGATCGCCTCGTCCATTCCCGCCTCGAGCAAGGCGCTGGGGACTCCCTCCAATCCATCAGCCAGCGCGCCAGCCGCGAACTGCAGCATGCCGGCCTGCTTGACCAGCGGCCCCAGATACTTGGCACCGAGTCCGGCGGCGGCAACGTCGAACACGCCAACCGCGGCGTCGACGCCGGCCTCCTCCCACGAGTAGGCGGCACCGCGAAGGTCGGCATTCATGTACATGCCGGTGGCCGCGCTCGCCGCGGCGCCCCACATGGCGGCCACCACGAACGGGGCGCCGGCGCCTAACGTCGCCACCGTGACGGCGATGCCGGCGATGGCCGCGCCCACCTGCACCGCGATATCGGCGTAGGCGTCGATCTGTGCCCGGAACTGCTCCTGCGCTTCCACGGCACCGGAGAAGTTCATGTCCATGCGATGCTGCGCGTCGATGACCGCGGGATCGTCGACGTTCCCGCCCGCCCGGGCGATGGCCGTGTCCAGGTTGCGGGCCGCCACCATGGCATCTTCCATCTGCGCCAGGGTGTTCATCTGGTCCGACCCCGTCGCCAACATCGAGCTGCCGATCGAGCCGGTCTCCTCGAACTTCTTTCGCTCCTCCAGGTAGCGTTCCATCTTCGCGAGCAGCGCCGCCCGTTTCACTGGATCCTTTTCCGCCCTCAGCTGTGCGGCGAAGGTCGACGGGTCGCCCATCTCGAGGATCAGCTTCGTATCGAGGTCCTCGCGACCGGACAGGTCGCTCAGGATGTCATCGTCGAACGAGCCCGGACCGTGCTTCGCCTCGTAGGCCTTGCGGATCTTGTCGATCTCCTCGGGGGTCTTCCCCGCGAGGGTCTTCTTGATCATGTCCTCGTTGGTGCCAGCCCCCGCGATCGCATAATAGATCTCGTCTTCCGGTGAGAGCTTGCCTCCGCTGGCAATGAGGTGCGTGATCTCATCGGTGCTGTAGCCTGACGTCCGCATCTGGATCATGACGTCGAAGGCAGCATCGCCGCCGACGGCCATGGTGCCGTACTCGCCCTTCAGGTCCTTCATGTTCTGCTTGGCGCGCTTGCCGATCTCCTGATCGATGTTCGCCTTGTTCTTGTCGTAGTCGGCCAGCGCCTTGTCGTACTGCGCCCTGTCGATGTCGCCGGACCGCAGCGCCTCCGCCGCCCTCGCCCGCTGCGACT
>JAREAF010000647.1 GCA_029240475.1 Rhodospirillales bacterium
GGCGAGATCATCGAGCAGAGCGAGCCGCGCGAATTCTTCAATAACCCGCGCTCCGAGCGCACCAAGCTGTTCCTCAGCCAGATCCTGCATCACTGAACGGGAGCAGGCGCAAGGGGAAGGCGGCGCCAGAGAGGGGGAAAGGAATGACTGCGGAAGGGGCGGCTCGGGGGAGCCGCCGCGAGCAGGCGCAGCGCGCGGTGCTGGCGCTTGCGGCCGTTGCGATGGGTTTCAACGGCCTTCGGATGCTGATCGATGCGACCGGCTGGTATGCGGCAACCCCGGGCGTCGCGGAGACCGGTCCTCTCAATATCCATTTCGTGCGGGATGTCGGCGCCGCCTTCGTAACGGTGGCGGCCGGCCTCGTCTTCGCCATCAGGCCATTGCCCGCGCGCTTCGCCCTGGTCTGCGTGGCGGCCATCTTCGCGGCGCTGCATGCGCTCATTCACATAGCGGAGGCATTCGGACCCGAGGGGCGGCCATTCGTCGGGGCCGAAGCCGCGGCCATTCTGGTTCCGGCAATTGCCGCCGTGGCGACGGCGGTCTGGACCTGGCCCAGAGGGCAGGGCGGCGCCTGATGCTCACCGGCCGGATCATCGGTGCGATCGAGCGGCGCACCGGCACCAGCGCCGATTACCTTCGCGACCTGGCGGCCGCCTCCAAGGGTGCGTTCCGGAAATTCTGCTTCTTCCTGCCGATGGCCGGTCATAGGAGCGCCGCCACCGCCGAGCAGCGCGCCGTCGCCGCGCTCACGGCGACCTTAGCGGAGGATTGCGGCACCTGTGCGCAGGCCGTGGTCAACCAGGCGCGCGCCGAGGCTGTGGCCCCGGCTGTGCTCCGCGCCCTCCTCGATGGCCGGGTTGCGGACCTGCCCGAGCTGCTGGGCGAGATCCATGCCTTCGCGCGAGCCGTCGTCACCGCGGCGCCCGATGCCGCCGAACGCGCGCAGGCGCTCAAAGCGCGCATCGGCCCGGCGGCCCAGGCGGACATCGCCATGGCGATCGCCTCCGCGCGCGTGTTTCCCACCTTGAAGCGCGGTCTGGGCCACGCCGTCAGCTGCAGCGCGGTGGCGATCAGGGCGTGATGGAACCGGCGTGATCAGCCTGCGCTGAGCGCGCCGTCTCGATCGGACGCACGAGGGTCAGGCGCGGGTTCGGAATGGATTTCGTCTCCTGCCGGTACGGGGCGAAGCCGGCTTTCTGATAGATCTGCAGCGCCTTGGGGTGATCCAGGTTGTTGGTGTTCACCCAGAGCCGCTTGGGCTTTTGGAACCAGGCGGTGTCGACCGCCCAATTCAGCAGGAACGGCCCCAGCTTGCGACCGATGAATTGGGGGATCAGCCCGAAATAGGCGAGCTCCACATCCTCGTCCCTGCGGCGGTCGAGCTCGGCATATCCCGCCGGCACGCCGTCCAGATAGAGCACATAAATCTCGACCTTCGGGTCGTGAATGATCCGCTCGAGCTCGGCATCCGAGAGCAGCCGCCGCTCCCACCACAGCCAGGGCTCGCCCACCGTGTTGTAGAGATACCGGTAGTAGGAAACGGTCGGCCGTTCGGCCCTGAGCAACGCGATCTTGCCGACCGGTGGGGCGGGGACCGTCGGACGGGTCGGCGGCTTCAGCATTTCCAGATAGGTGACGACGATCTCGATCGTCGCCGGCTCGGACATGCGGTCGCTCATGCCGGACCGGTGTCCACGGGCGTGTCGCCGGGCAGTCCCCACTCGGCCCAGGACCCGTCATAGACGGCGACGTCCTCATGGCCGATCAGATGCAGTCCGAGGGCGAGGATCGCGGCGGTCACGCCGGAGCCGCAGCTCGTCGCGACCGGCTTCTTCAGGTCGATGCCGGCGGCCCCGAACTTCGCCGCAAGCGCGTCGGCGGGAAGGAAGGTCTTGTCCTTCGGGTCCAGAAGCTCTGGGAAGGGCAGGTTGCGGCTGCCCGGGATGTGACCCGACCGCCGGCCCGGCCAGGGTTCGGGCTCGGTCCCCTGGAAGCGTCCGGCGGAGCGGGCGTCGAGAACTTGGAAACGCTGGTTGCGGAGATTGCGGGAGATCGTCGCCTTGTCCTTCACCAGCGTGTGGTTCAGCCGCGCGCTGAAATGGCGCTCGCGCGGCGGGGGCGGCGCGTCCTCGACCGGCCGTCCCTCGGCGAGCCACTTCGGCAACCCGCCATCCAGCACCGCGACGTCCTTGTGGCCCATCACGCGGAAGGTCCACCACACGCGCGCGGCGCTCATCATGCCATGCGCGTCATAGACGACGATGCGGTTGCCGTCGCCCAGCCCGAGCTTGCGCACGCGGGCTGAGAACTTCTCGGGGCTCGGCAGCATGTGCGGCAGCTTGGTGCCTTCCGCGGCGATCTCGTCGATGTCGAAGAAGACCGCGCCGGGGATGTGCTGCGCCTCGTACTCCGCGCGGGCGTCGTGGCCGGAGCCCGGCATGTGCCAGGTCGCGTCCACGACCCTGAGATCGGGC
>JAREAF010000111.1 GCA_029240475.1 Rhodospirillales bacterium
AAGCGCGCCCAGCGTATCATGGCCTATGTGCAGCATGCCGAGCTCGACGCGTTTCGCGGCAAGGTGCTCGGCATCGGCGGGCCGCGCTGCGAGGAGCGGCTCCCGGACGGAACGCCGGCCGGCGCCGTCACGGGGCTGATCTACGAGACGATGCCGCGCCCGCTCCGGGCCAAATATGTGGTGCCCGCGCCCGTCTTCGCGATCGAGGATTATGAGCTGAAATACGCGCTCCTCGCGCGGCTCGCCCTGCGCGCGGGCGATATCAGCGCCATCGCGACCGCCAATCCCTCCACCATCCTGCGCTTGTTGGATGTGACGCGCGACTCCCTGCGCGCCATCCTCGCCGAAATGGAGTCCGGCGAAGCGCCGCTCCTGGGCGCGCTTTCGCCAGAGCTGAGGCGCGCGCTGCGGCCGCTGGCGACACCCGACCCGGCCCGCGCGGCGGCGCTGCGGCCCCTGCTGGAGCGGCGTCCCGACGCGACCCTCGCCGAGCTCTGGCCCGACCTGCGGGCGGTGGTGACCTGGCTCGGCGGCGGCTGCGCGCATGCCGCCGAGGCGGTGCGGCTGCAATTGCCGCCGGCCGCGCGGATGATCGATGCGGGCTATGTCGCCAGCGAGATGCGCGGCACCGTCGTGGTGGATGCAGAGCGCGGGCTGGCGCTGCCGCTGCTCGAGGATGTGTTCTTCGAATTCGTGCCCGTCGAAGCCTGGAACCGCGGCGATCGCAACACCCTCCTGCTGCACCAGCTTGAGGAAGGCCGCGGCTACCATGTGATCGTCTCCACCGAAGCGGGGCTGCTGCGCTACCAAATGAACGACGTGCTGCGGGCCGGCCCGAAGATCGGGCGCACGCCCAGCCTCGCCTTCCTGCGCAAGGGCCGGGGCGCTACCAACATCACCGGCGAGAAGCTCACCGAGGATCAGGTTCATCTCGCCATGGCGCAGGCGGCGCGCGCGGCCGGGGCGCACGCCCGGTTCCATGTCTTCGTCGCGCTGCCGGCGCTCTCGCGCTATTGCGCGCATATCGAGTTCGAGGGCCCGCCGCCCGACCCCGGCCGCTTCGCGCAGCTTCTCGATCAGGCGCTCTCGACGCTCAACATCGAATATGCCGCCAAGCGCGGCAGCGGCCGGCTTCTCCCCCTCGAGCTCGCGCTCTTGCGGCCGGGTGCGGGGGAGGCCTATCGCCGCCACTGCATCGAAAAGAAGGGCCAGCGCGAATCGCAGCTGAAGGTGCTGGCGCTTCAGACGGCTGAAGAGTGCGATTTCGTGTTCGAGCCCTATCGCCACGCCGATGAACCCGTCGCGGTTCCTGTTCGCTAGCGCACCGATCCGATTTCGCAGCGCGTTCGGCCATGCCTCGGCGCGGCGCGAGCGGGCGGAGAACGTCCTGGTGGCGGTTGCGGACTCGGACGGGCGCTACGGGTTTGGCGAGGGATGCCCGCGGCCATACGTGACCGGCGAGACGGCGGAGAGCGCCCGCGCCTTCCTCGAGCGGCGCCGTGCCGAGCTTTTGGAGCTGGATGGGGTCCCCGCGCTGCGGCAGTGGATGGAGCGACGCGCGACCGAGATCGACGCCAATCCCAGTGCATTCTGTGCGGCGGAGCTGGCGCTGCTCGACCTCTTCGCGCGTCAGCGGGGCATCGGCGTCGAGGAGCTGCTGGGGATCCAGCCGCTCAGGCGGGCCCTGACGGTCACCGCGGTCTACGGCACCGGCTCCTGGGCGAAGTTCGGCCTCACCGCGCTCCTGTTCGGCGCCATCGGCATGCGGGAGGCAAAGCTGAAGCTGAGCGGCAACCCGCGCCTGGACGCCCGCCGCGCGGCGGTGCTGGCGCGGCGCGGGGCGGTCCGGCTGGATGCCAACAATCTGTGGCCGAGCGCCGAAGCGGCGGTTATCGGGCTCGCGGCGGCGGCAACGCATGCCTGGGCGGTCGAGGAGCCGGTGCGCCCGCGCGATTGGGACGGCCTGCGCGAGGTGCGCGCGCGCACGCGGCTCGACATCATCCTCGACGAGAGCTTCACCCGGATCGAGGATCTGGCCGAAGCGGACCCGCGGTTCGTCCTCAATCTGCGCGTCTCGAAACTGGGCGGGCTGACGCGGTCGCTGGCGGCGCTGCGGCTGGCGCTGGAGCAGGGGCGCAGCGTCATCGTCGGCGCGCAGGTCGGAGAGACCAGCATCCTGGCCCGCGCGGGGCTGGCGCATGCCGCGGCGGCGGGAGACCGGCTGCTCGGCTACGAAGGCGCCTACGGGATCTGGCTGCTGACTGAGGATGTTGCCTCTCCCTCCATCGGGTTCGGGCGCGGCGGAACCCTCGATCCATGCAGATTGTCGCTCGGCCGGGAAGGGCTGGGGCTGCGGGCGTCAGCGCTCTTCGAGCGGCTGCTGCTCAGCGGATGAGCTTTCCGGGGTTCATGATGCCGAGCGGGTCGAGCGCCGACTTCACCTGCCGCATGAGCTCGAGTTCCACCGGGCTCTTGTAGCGCAGGATCTCGTCGCGCCTGAGCTGGCCGAGGCCATGCTCGGCGCTGATAGAGCCGCCCATCGCCGCCACGACGTCGTGAACGGCGCGGGTCAGTGCGTCCGCCTTGTCGACCAAATCCGCATGCGAGCCGGCGAGCGGCGGCAGCAGGTTGTAATGGATGTTGCCGTCGCCGGCATGACCGAACGGCATCGGCCGCACCCCGGGCACCACCGCTGCGACCGCGGCGCCGGCCCGGTCCAGCATCTCCGGCACCGCGGACACCGGCACCGAGACGTCGTGCTTGATCGAGGGCCCGGACAGCCGCTGCGCCTCGACGATGGCCTCGCGCAGGTGCCAGAGCCGCCTGGCTTGCGCATCGTTGGCCGCGAGCGTGGCGTCGAGCGCGATCTTGTCCTCGATGGCTTGGCCAAGCGCGCCTTCCACCGCATCGCGCAAGCCCATCCGCTCCGACCCGGAACCGATCTCGATGAGCACGCACCAAGGCGCGTCCGGAAAGGGGTCGGCGGTTCCCGGGACGGCTTCGGCCGCGAGCGCGATGGCGTTGCGCGCCATCAGCTCGAAGCTCGTCACCCCATCGCCCGAAACCGCGCGAAGCCTGCCCAGGAGCGCGACCGCTGCCCGCGCATCGGCCACAGCGGCAAGTCCCGTCACCGTTTCGCGCGGCCTGGGAAAGAGCTTCAGCACCGCCGCGGTGACGATGCCCAACGTGCCTTCAGCGCCGATGAAGAGCTGCTTCAAATCGTAGCCGGTATTGTCCTTGCGCAGCCGCCTGAGCCCGTCCCAGATGCGTCCATCCGGCAGCACCGCCTCGATCCCGAGCACCAGCTCGCGCATGTTCCCGTAGCGCAGCACCGCCGTGCCGCCGGCATTGGTGGAGATCAGTCCGCCGATCTGGCAGCGTCCCTCCGAGCCGAGGCTCAGCGGGAACAGCCGGTCCACGCGCTCGGCCGCCTCCTGCACCTCCGCCAGCACGCAGCCTGCTTCCGCCGTGATGGTGAAATCCCCGGCATCGACCGCACGGATGCGGTTCAGCCGCGACAGCAAAAGCAGAATCTGGGCGCCGCTCGCGTCGGGAACCGACCCGCCGACCAGGCCGGTATTGCCGCCCTGCGGCACGATCCCGACCCGCGCTTCGGCGCAGAGCCGGACGATCTCCGAAACCCGTTCCGTGGTGTCCGGCCGCAGCACCAGAGGAGCGCGCCCGTGAAAGAGGTCGCGCCAGTCCGTGAGGTATGGCGCGATGTCGCTCTCGTCTTCGAGCGCTCCGCCGCGCCCGGCCGCCGCCTTCAAGCGCTCGAGCAGCGCGGAGTCTGGCGGGCGCGTGGCGGGGGGCTGGGCCATCGGCCCACTTTAGCGGGGCGAGGCCGCGCGCCGAAGCCGGTCATTGATCGCCAAGCCCAATCCCTGCTCCGGGATCGGCATCGCCGCGATCGCCCTTGCGCCGCTGCGATCCAGCTCGCGCAAGTAAGCAAAGAGATTGGCGGCCGCCTCGATCAGGTCGCCGGACGGGCTCAGATTCCGCGTCACGAGCGCTCCCGTGAGGGGCGCCGGACCGAAGGCCAGGAGCGCTTCATCCGCCGCGACCTCCGTCGCATTCAGCCTCAACGGCCGGTCGGGCGCGTAGTGGCTGGCGAGCTGGCCCGGAGAGGAGGGGCGCGTCTCGTCCGCGCCGACATCCACCTCGCCCAGCTCGGCGCGGAGCTGTTCCAGCGTCACCGCGCCGGGGCGGAGCAGACGAGAACGCTCGCCGCACAGGTCGACCACCGTGGATTCGACGCCGACCGGGCAGGGGCCGCCGTCGAGGATCAGGTCGACCGCTCCGTCCAGCGAGTCCGCCACATGGCCGGCGGTGGTCGGGCTGATCCGCCCCGACCGGTTGGCGCTCGGCGCGGCGAGCGGCCTGCCGCACAAGCGCAGCAGCGCCTGCGCCACCGGATGGGCCGGCGAGCGCAGCGCCACTGTGTCCAGCCCGGCCGAGACCAGCAGCGACAGCCGCGCGCGCGGGCGGCGCGGCACCACCAGGGTCAAGGGACCGGGCCAGAAGCGCGCGATCAGCCGCGCGGCTCTGTCATCCAGGCGCCCGAGGCGGTCCGCCCCGGCGCACCCCGCCACATGCACGATGAGCGGATTGAAGTGCGGCCGCTCCTTCGCGGCGAAGATGCGTGCGACCGCCGCATCGTTTCCCGCATCGGCGGCGAGGCCGTAGACGGTCTCGGTGGGCATCGCGACCAGCCTGCCCGCGGCGATCAGGCGCGCGGCCTCGGCGAGCGCGCCGACCGTGGCGGGCTCGATCCGCGGGGATGCCGGGATGATGTGTCGAGGGCCGGGCATGGCGCCGCATAGCACGGAGCCGCGCCGCATAGCAAAGGAGCCGCCGGACATGCCTGAGCGGCTCCTGGTTCGCCTGTGTCAGGGCGTCACGGGCCGGCGCGAGGCCGGTTAACCCGTACCCCATCAGTCACCGCACGGGAAGTGCGGCGGCTATTTACGGTGCTGGGCTCTCACCCGCTCGCCGTTATGGGAATGCTACCACCCTGACTCGGCGAGTCAAGAGTTCCTGGACACGCCCAAAAGTATTGGTGGCTCCGAATACTCAAAACAGTCCTTTTTCCGCCGTCCTGAAATCGAGCGATCTGTTGGTGATTTCTTGCGGTGCTGGAGCCGGTTTTGAGGAAGACGCCGCAACTCATTCTGCCGACGCGACGAAATGCGGGTTCTCGAACCCGTGCTTGCCGTAGCGCAGCTCCTCGCCTTCAAGCGTCCGCACCCGGCCGCCCGCCGCGTTCAGCACGGCATGGCCGGCGGCGGTGTCCCATTCCATCGTGCGGCCGAAGCGCGGATAGAGATCGGCCTCGCCCGCCGCGACGAGGCAGAATTTGAGCGAGCTCCCGGCCTGCCGCGTCGCAGCCACGCCGCGCCCGTTGAGGAACCGCTCCAGCGCCTCCGGATCGCCGTGCGACCGGCTCGCGACCACCGTCAATCCGTTTCCTGGGGCGTGCCGCACCATGATCGGCCGTTCGGCGCCCGCGCGCCATTCACGGGCGCTGCCTGGGCCGGCGCCGGCATAGGCCAGCTGCAGGGCGGGGGCGGCCACCACGCCCAGCACCGGCCGTCCCCCTTCGATGAGCGCGATATTGACGGTGAACTCCCCGTTGCGTTTCAGGAACTCCTTGGTTCCGTCCAGCGGGTCCACCAGCCAGAACCGCGGCGGCGCTTCGGACGAGATCTCGCCGCGCGCGAAGGCCTCTTCCGACACAACCGGGATTTCGGGGGTGAGGCGTCGGAGCCCGGCGAGGATGATCTCCTCCGCTTCCTCGTCCGCAGCGGTGACGGGGGAGGCGTCCTCCTTCCTGCGCACCTCGATCTCCGGACCGTAATGGGTGAGGATGGCCGCGCCGGCGTCGTGGGCGAGCGCCATCACCGGCGGCAGCATCTGCGCAAGCTCGGCTCGTTCGAAGGTTCGCACGCGGTCGGTCCTGCTTCGGCTGAGTGGGGGCGGCGGACTATAGGCCAGAGGCTTGCGGCGCCGCCAGCATGGCGGCTCGATCGGCGGAGATGACAGCGGCCGCCGCATCCGCTAGGAACGGTCCCCCTTCACGCGGGATAGGATCGCGCGATGTGCGGCCGCTACCTCTTGATCTCGCCCGTCGAGGCGATGCGGCGCTTCTTCGATGTCGGCGGGCTCCTTAACCTGCCGCCGCGCTACAACATCGCGCCGACGCAGGATGCGCCCGTGGTGCGCCTGGACAAGGAGGGCCGGCGCGAGCTGATCATGATGCGCTGGGGATTGGTGCCGCTATGGGCGAAGGACCTGTCGATGGGCGCGCGCTGCATCAACGCCCGCGCGGAATCGGCTGCCGACAAGCCCGCCTTCCGCGACGCCTTCGAACGCAGGCGGTGCCTGGTGCCGACCGACGGCTTCTTCGAATGGGAGAAGAAGGGAAAGCTGAAGCAGCCCTGGCGCATCGGTCCGGCCGAGGACGGGCTGATGGCGCTCGCCGGGCTGTGGGAGCGCTGGCGCGCCCCGGACGGCGGCGTCGTGCGCACCTATGCCGTAGTCACCACTGAAGCCAACGAGCTGGTCGCGCCCTTGCACGACCGCATGCCCGCCGTCATTCCGCCGCAAGAGTTCGGCGCATGGTTGGACCCCGAGACGCCCGCCGAGCGGCTGCGCGAGATGCTGCGGCCCTATCCGGCGGAGCGGATGAAGGCTTATCCCGTGTCGCGCCGCCTCAACGACGTGCGCAACGACGACGCCGGCTGCATCGAACCCTTCGAGGGCGAGGAGCCGAAGCTGCTGTAGCGGCCAGTTGCCGAAAATCGCGGTGGTTTACCCGCGTTAACGGCGTTTGTTTGCCATTGGCTAAGTTTAAGAATGGAAACTCCCTTACGAAAGTTGTGGGGTCGGCTCTCGGTTCATTTCAATGGCGGAGGTTGAGGACACGGGAGCCGCAGGCTCCCATGAGACCGCTTTGCTGGCCGCCGCGCGGCGCATTCTCGAGGCGCGGCCGGCAGGCGGCTGGGCCTGCTACATCCGGTTGTCCAACCTGCCGGCGGAGAGGCTGAAGGACAATCTAGGGCTCGCGGTGAACATCCTGCGCAGCGCGGTGGATCGCTGCCTGGGCCGTCTCTTCGTCCTGCGGAATTCGGACATCGTGGTGATCTGCTGGCAGACCCGCCGATGGCAGCTGCGTTCGGCCATCGCCAGCCTGCAGCCGCTGTTCGAAGGCGAGAGCCGCGCCGCCGCCCGCGCGCAGTCGCGCGATCCGAGCTTCGCCACATGGTGGGACCTCGATCAGCAGAGCGGGGATTTCCTCAGCTTCGTCGAGTGGCTCGCCTCCGGCCAGGAGCGCGCCGCCGCGAGCGCACCCGCGCACGACCCGCGTCCCGCGCAACCGGCCGCATCCGGAAGGAGCGGGCGCTTCGACCCGGTGAAGCTGGCCACGCTGATCGGCCGCATCAAGGACGCGAATCTCGCGGCCGCCATACGCCGGCAGCCGGTCTGCCGCATCACCGAAGGGAACGCGCCCCAGCCGGTCTTCGAGGAGATCTATGTCTCGATCCAGGAGCTGCAGCGCCTCTTCGCGCCGCGGGGCGAGCTTGGGTTGGATCGCTGGCTCTTTCGGTCGCTCACCGAGGTCCTGGACGAGCGGGTCCTGGCCTGGCTCGCCGCGGCCGAATCCTTGAATCTCATCTCCAGGTTCGCCCTGAACCTCAACCTCTCGACCGTCGCATCCCCCGAGTTCGCCCGGTTCGAGGCGCAGTTCGGCGAGCAGTTGCGCGGCCGGATGTTGGTCGAGATCGACAAGTCCGACCTGCTGGGCGATCTGCCGCGCTTCGCCGAGGTGCAGCAAAGCTTCCGCTCGCGCGGCTACCTGCTTTGCATCGACGGCCTGACCGGTCCGGACCTCGAGGCCATCGACTACGGTCGGTTCGCCGTCGACCATTTCAAGGTCCTTTGGCACCCCGACTTCCTGCAAGAGGAAGGCGAGGCGCGGATCGCCCTGGAACGTCTGGCGGCGCAGGCCTCCGCCGAGAAGATCGTGCTCAGCCATTGCAGCGTGGCCGAAGCATTGTCGCTCGGCT
>JAREAF010000003.1 GCA_029240475.1 Rhodospirillales bacterium
CTCGGTTCGCCGTGCCGCCGCACGCCAACTCCGCCGTCGACGGCTATGCGGTGCGGTTCGAGGACCTGTCGCCGGACCATGAAACCCTGCTCCGCATCGTCGGGCGGGCGGCGGCCGGTCACCCCGAGCGGCGCGCGCTGCAGTCCGGCGAGGCGATCCGCATCTTCACCGGTGCGGTCAAGCCGGAAGGCGCCGACACCGTCCTCATGCAGGAGGATTGCCGGCTCGAGGGCGACCGCGTCGCCATTCCGCCGGGCATCAAGCGCGGCGCCAATCGCCGCCGCGCGGGCGAGGATGTCGAGGCCGGCGCGGTCGCTCTGGCGGCCGGCGCGCGCCTGCGCCCGCAAGAGATCGGCCTTGCGGCGGCGCTCGGCCAAGCCTCGGTGCCGGTGCGCAGGCCTCTCAGGGCGGCCCTGTTTTCGACCGGCGACGAGCTCCAGGAGCCGGGACAGCCGCCGGCTCTGGGGCGCATCTACGATTCCAACCGCTACACGCTCGCCGCGCTGCTCGCCGGCCTGCAGGTGGCGGTCACCGATCTCGGCATCATGCCGGACCGCGAGCCCGTCATTCGCGAGGCGCTGCGGCGCGCCGCGGAGGAGCACGACCTGATCCTCACCTCCGGCGGCGTGTCGGTCGGCGAAGAGGATCACGTCAAGGCCGCGGTCGAGGCGCTGGGCGCGCTGCATTTCTGGCGGCTGGCCATCAAGCCGGGCCGCCCGATCGCGCTGGGGCAGGTCGGCCGGGTGCCCTTCGTCGGACTGCCCGGCAACCCCGTCGCGGCGATGGTGACCTTCCTCAGGATCGTGAGGCCGCTGATCCTGAAGCTTGCGGGCGCGCGCGACCGCCGCCCGCCCCTGTTCCGCGTGCGCGCGGGGTTCGACTATCGCAAGAAGGCGGGCCGGCGCGAATGGGTGCGCGTGCGCCTGGTCCCCGACGGCGCCGGTGGACTGGAGGCGCGCAAGTTCCCGCGCGAGGGCGCCGGCATCCTCTCTTCGATGGTCGCTTCCGACGGCCTGGCCGAGCTGCCCGAGGGCTTGACCCGCCTGGAGCCGGGGACCATGGTTGATGTGCTGCCCTTCGCCGAGGTGCTTTGAGCGATGAAGGTGCTCTATTTCGCCTGGCTGAAGCAGAAGGTCGGCCTCGCCGAGGAGGAGGTGAACCCGCCCGCCGAGGTCAGGGACGTCGCCGGGCTGCTCAATTGGCTCGCCCAACGCAGCGCCCGCCACGGCGATGCGCTTGCGCGCCGGAGCGTCGTGCGCGTGGCCGTCAATCAATCCTATGCCGGGCCCGATCACCCGGTGCGGCCGGGTGACGAGATCGCCCTGTTCCCGCCGGTGACCGGCGGCTGAGTCCAAGCGCCATGATCCGCGTGCAGGAAGCGGACTTCGATGTGGGAGCGGAACTGGCCCGGCTCGCGACAGGCGACCGCTCGGTCGGCGGCATGGCCTGCTTCGTCGGGCTCGTGCGCGACATCGCCGAGGGCGCGCAGATCTCCGCCATGACGCTCGAGCACTATCCGGGCATGACCGAGCGCATGCTGAGCGAGATCGAGGCCGAGGCGCGCCGACGCTGGCCTCTCGCCGATTGCCTCATCATCCATCGCTACGGCCGCCTTGAGCCGGGCGAGCGCATCGTGCTCGTCGCGACGGCCTCGGCGCACCGCAGCGCGGCCCTGGAGTCCTGCGCCTTCCTCATCGACTGGCTGAAGACCAAGGCGCCGTTCTGGAAGCTGGAGGAATCGCCGTCGGGCCAAGCGCGCTGGGTTGAGGCGCGAGAGAGCGACGACCGCGCCGCCGATCGTTGGAGCGGCGAGAAGCCAGAATAATTCCGCGATTATTCAGCATTATTCGATCCGGAAGCGCTGATTCCGCGCAACGGAGTGATCTGCGCGTTGACTCTCGCAAACGGTCCCAAATAGCGTGGACCAACGATTGTCCGACCGGCCGCGAATAGCCGGTTTTATCGGAAGAATTTACGACAATTCGCCCGGACCTTCGCACGGTTTCGGGCGTGGGAGCCCGTTATTTGAGAAGCGGCGGTCTCACCTCTGGATGCCGGTCCGGACTGGCCGCAGTCGTGCTGTTCAGCCTCGCCATCAATATTCTGATGCTGACCAGCGCCTTCTACATGTTCCAGCTTTTCGACCGCGTGCTGGCCAGCCGCAGCATCGAGACCCTGCTTTATCTGACGGTAATAGCGCTGGCCGCACTGGCCACCATGGGCGTGCTGGAAATGGTCCGCGCGCGCATGCTGGTGCGCATCGGCGGATGGGTCGAGCGGCGCCTGGGCGCGCCGATCCTGGCGCGGTCGGTGGATGCCGCCAATGAAGGCCGCAGCTCTGGAACGCAGAACCTTGCGGACCTCGCGCAGATCCGCTCCTTCCTGGGCGGACCCGGCATTCTGGCCTTGTTCGACGTTCCCTGGATTCCGGTCTATCTCCTGGCGATTTACCTGCTGCATCCGCAGCTTGGGCATCTGGCGCTGCTCGGTGCCGCCGTCTTGCTGATCGTCGGCGCGCTGAACGAGCGATTGACCCACCGGCGCTTGAGGGAAGCGAGCTCGGCGGCGGCCGGGCTGCAGCGCCGGGCAGACGCCATGATCCGCAATGCCACGGTGGTCGACGGGCTGGGGATGATGGCCCAGCTCGCCGCGCGCTGGTCATCCGCATTTTCACAGGCGCAAGAGCACCGGCTGCTCGCGAACGAGCGGTCGAGCATGCTCGTCGCCTCAGCCAAATTCTTCCGCGGCGGCCTGCAGATCGCCATCCTCGGCCTCGGCGCCTATCTGGTGATCCAGAACCAGATCACCGCCGGAGCGATGATCGCCGCCTCCATCCTGCTCGGGCGCGCCTTGGCGCCGGTCGAACAGGCCAACGCGAACCTGCGGCCGGCGGTGGCGGCGTGGGATGCGGCGCGCAGGCTGCGGAGCTTCCTTGCGCAGCCGGCGCGCCGCCCGGAGGCGATGCCGCTGCCCGCCCCGCAAGGGCAGCTCGAAGTGAGCGACATCTCCTACGCCATTCGCGAGCGCGGGCAACAAGCTCGGCCCATCCTTCGCAAGGTCAGCCTGCAGGTCCGGCCCGGCGAGCTGGTCGCGGTGATCGGCCCGTCCGCCTCGGGCAAATCGACGTTGGCCCGCTTGCTGGTGGGCATCCTGCCTCCGGACTCAGGCACCGTGCGGCTCGACGGCGCAGATATGTTCGGCCGGGCGCGGGCCGAGATCGGCAGGCATGTCGGCTATCTGCCGCAAGAGCTGGAGCTCTTCGCCGGCTCCGTGAAGGACAACATCGCACGCATGGGCGATCCCGACCCCGAGGCGGTCGTCGAGGCGGCGCAGCTGGCCGGCTGCCACGAGATGGTCCTGCGCCTGCCGCAAGGCTATGAAACCGAGATCGGCGAGGGAGGGCTGCATCTCTCCGGCGGGCAGCGCCAGCGCATCGCGCTGGCGCGCGCGCTTTACGGCAATCCGCGCCTGCTGGTGCTGGACGAGCCGGACGCCAGCCTCGACCCGGAGGGAGATGCCGCGCTCGCGCTCGCGCTGGCCGGCGCCAAGGACCGGGGATGCACGGCGATCGTCATCGCGCATCGTCCCAACATCCTGGCCAGGGCCGACCGGCTTCTGGTGCTGCGCGATGGGCGCGTCGACCTGTTCGGCCCGCGCAGGGACGTGATGGCCGAACTCGCGCGCCGCGTCTCGCAGGCGAAGCAGCGCCTCCAGGCAGTCCCCGGCGGCCGGCAGCTCGCTGCCGCCGCGTCCGACGAGCGCGACAGCGCAGGAGCGGCCGAATGAAGGCGCTCAGCACCCGCCTGCAGAATGCCGACGCACGCGCGGGCGGCCCGCGGCTCCGCGGGCTGATGCTGGGCGGCGTTTTGGCGATTGCTCTCTTCTTCGGCGGGCTTGGAAGCTGGGCGGCGCTGGCGCCGCTGGCCAGCGCCGCCGTTGCGCCCGGCCTCGTCACCGTGGAATCGAACCGCAAGACGGTTCAGCACCTGGACGGCGGCATCATCTCCGAGCTGCTGGTGCGCAACGGCGATCGCGTGGCGCGAGGCCAGGTGCTGTTGCGCCTGGAAGATGTCGAAAGCCGCTCGGAGTTCGACCTGCTGCAAGGCCGGAGGCTGGCGCTCGCCGCGCAGCAGGCGCGGCTGGCCGCCGAACGCGACGGCGCCGCCGAGATCGCCTTGCCGCCGGAGCTGGCCAAACGCCAGGCCGATCCCCAGGTCGCGGAGGTGATCGCCGGGCAGCGCCAGATCCTCGACAGCCGCAATCAGCTCATCGCCGGCCAGACCGCCGTGCTCGAGCAGCGCATCGGCCAATATGAGGCGGAGATCGGGTCCCTGCAGGCTCAGTCGGCTTCCGGAAAGGCGCAGCTGCGCCTGATCTCGGAGGAGCTGAGCGGGGTCGCGGAGCTCGTGCGCAAGGGGCTGGAGAAGAAATCGCGCCTGCTGGCGCTGCAGCGCGAGGCGGCCCGGCTCGAGGGGATGCAGGGGGATTATGACGGCCGCATCACACGCGCGCGGCAGGGCATCGCGGAAGCGCGCATGGAGATGCTGAATCTGAAGCGGCAGCGCAACAGCGAAACGGTGTCGGAGCTGCGCGACGTCGAGGTCGAGCTTGCGGACGTATCGGAGCGGCTGCGCGTGGCCGAAGCGCGCCTGCAGCGGACGGAGATCGCGGCGCCGCTGGACGGCGTGGTGCTGAACCTCCGCTACTTCACGAACGGGGGCGTGGTCGAGCCCGGCGCGCCCATCCTCGACATCGTGCCCGAAGCCGAAAGCCTGGTCATCGACGCCCAGCTCGATCCCGTCAATATCGACGAGGTGCATGCGGGCCTGGCGGCGCAGGTGCGCCTCATCGCCTTCAAGCAGCGGATCACGCCCGTGCTGTCCGGGCTGGTGACGCAGGTCTCCGCCGACGTCCTGACCGATGACAGGAGCGGGCGTCCCTATTACGCGGCGCGCATCGAGATCTCGCGCGCCGAGCTGGATCGGCTCGGCGGGGCCAGCCTGTACCCCGGCATGCCCGTGGAGGTGATCATCGAGACCGGCCAGCGCACCGCGCTGGACTATCTGATCACGCCCGTCACGGACAGCTTCGCGCATGCATTCCGCGAAGAGTGAATTTCACCCATCAGCCGTAGAGGAGAAGACATGGCCCAGGTGATCGGCACCGAGAATGGAGAGATCCTGCCGGGCGGCCCCGATCCGGACATCATCCTCGGCCTGGGGGGCGATGACGAGCTGCGGGGCGAGGATGGCTCCGATCTTCTCGATGGCGGGCTGGGCCGCGACAGCGTGTTCGCAGGCGACGGCGACGACCTGCTCATCGGCGGGACCGTGGAGCCGCCGACCCCGGGCGAGGACGATGACCTGCTGGACGGCGGCGGCGGCGCGGACTGGGTCATCTATACCGGGCTCTCCGTGACGGTCGATCTCGCGGCCGGAAGAGCCGATGGGAACGGCATGTTCGATCAGCTCGTCGGGATAGAGAACATCGCCGCATCGGGCGGGCTGATCGGCGATGCGGGCGACAACATCCTGCTTGGACTGGGCCGGCAGTTCGACCTTTTCGTCGGCGGCGCGGGGAACGACCTGCTCATCGGCAGCGATGCCGTGCACCCCGGCAGCTTCCCGAATTTCGACACCGTGGACTACAGCGCCGATCCCGCGGGCGTCGCGGTCGACCTGTCCACCGGCGAGGCCGTGGACGGCTTCTGCGGGCACGACCGGATCGCCGGAATCGAGGCGGTGGTGGGTTCGCAGTTCGCCGATACGATCATCGGCAACTTCGCCCCGAACTATCTCTCCGGGGCCGATGGCGACGACCGGATCGAAGGATTGAATGAGGCGGACCTGCTCGCCGGCGGGCTGGGAGAGGATGAGCTGGATGGCGGCGAAGGGTCCGACTGGCTCCTCTCGGAGCGGTCCGAAACCATCGACCTCGCCGCCGGAACGGCCACCGATGGGTTTTCGGCTGAGGTCGATTCGCTGGCCGGCATCGAGAATGTGCTCAGCTTATTCGCCGCCGGCGACACCGTGATCGGCGATGGCGGCGACAATCGCTTCGCCTTCTTCGAATCCAACAGCACGATCACCGGCGGCGCCGGCGCGGACCGGTTCCTGCAACTCAGCCCCGGCAGCGGCTTCTCTCTCGAGACCGTCACGGATTTCGAGCAGGGGATAGACCTGCTTCAGTTCCAGACCGACGCGCTGAGTTTCGATCAGCCCTTGCCGGAAGGCAGCCTCGACCCGGCGCTCTTCGCGCTCGGATCGGCCGCCGACGAGGACGATTTCTTCATTTTCGATCCCGAGACCAGCACCCTCTCGATCGACAGGGACGGCAGCGGCGAGGGCGAGGCCATCGCCTCGCTGGTCCTGGAGGGCGAGACCGATCTGGCCGCCAGCGACATCGAGATCGTGGGCGACTTCCTCGGAACTCTGGTCCTGGGCGGCGACGAGGTGCTGGTGTGATGCAGAGACGGCGGCGCGACGGTTCAGCCGTCCGCCGCTCCTCGCGCTAGGCCGCGCTGGCGGCCGACCCGCCCGCCCGCACCGTCTTGTCGAAATCGCCGACCAGCCGCTGCGTGATCTGCCCGACCTGGAACCGGTGCGGGCCGATTTCCGCGACCGGAGTGACTTCGGCCGCCGTGCCGGTGATGAAGACCTCCTGCGTGGAGGCGAGCTCCTCGGGCATGATCGCCCGCTCGATCACCGTCATCCCCGCCTTGCGCGCGAGGTCGATCACCGTCCGCCGCGTGATGCCGTCGAGGAAGCAGTCGGGCGTCGGCGTATGCACCTTGCCGTCCTGCACCAGGAAGATGTTCGCGCCGGTCGCCTCGGCGATCTGCCCGCGCCAGTCGAGCATCAGCGCATCGGCATAGCCCGACTGCTCGGCCGCGTGCTTGGACAGCGTGCAGATCATATAGAGCCCGGCCGCCTTGCTCTTGGTCGGAGCGGTGTCGGGGGCGGGCCGCCGCCAGGGCGCCCACATCATCCGGATCCCGCGCATGCGCGCCTCGGGCGAGAAATAGGCCGGCCACTGCCAGGCGGCGATGGCGAGATGGATCTTCGACTGCTGGGCGGAAACGCCCATCATCTCGCTGCCGCGCCAGGCGATCGGGCGGACATAGCCGTCGGTGATGCCGTTCGCCTTCAGCACCTCGTAGCAAGCGGCGTCGATTGCCTCGACCGAATAGGGGATCTCGAAGCCGAGGATCTTTGCCGAATCGAGCAGCCGCTGATTGTGCTCGCGCACCTTGAAGATGCGCCCACCATAGGAGCGCTCGCCCTCGAAGACGGCGCTGGCGTAGTGAAGCGCATGGGTGAGCACATGCAGCTTGGCCTCGCGCCACGGCACCAGCCCGCCGTCATACCAGATGAAGCCGTCGCGATCGTCGAAGGGAATCAGGCTCATCGCTGCTTGAGGCTCCCGCCCTGGCTCGTGGGATTGCATTTAGTGTAACAGTGGACAGCCGTAGCAGTCGTCCCTAAATATGTCAATATGGCTGACATAAAACCGAGCGCAAACCCGCTGTTCCTTCGCGAGGAGGAGCTGCGCCAGGGGATGGAGCTGCTCTTCTACGCGTATCGCGACTTCACCGCCGAGCCCGACGCCATGCTCGCGCAGTACGGCTTTGGGCGGGCCCATCATCGGGTCATCTATTTCGTTGGCCGCTACCCCGGCTCCACCGTCTCGGACCTGCTGGCGATCCTGCGGATCACCAAGCAGAGCCTGTCGCGCGTGCTGGGCCAGCTGGTCCGAGAGGGATTTGTGACGCAGACCCCGGGCCCGCGCGACCGCCGCCAGCGGCTCCTGAACCTCACGCCCAAGGGCGAGGAGCTCGAACGGCGCCTGTCGGAGAACCAGCGCGCGCTGATCGCCCGCGCCTACCGGGAGGCGGGCGCCGAAGCGGTCGAGGGTTTCCGCAAGGTGCTGCTCGGGATGATCGAGGAGCGCGATCGCGCCAAGTTCGAGCGGACCGGCTATCCGGGCCCGGTCCCGATCCGCCGGCCGGGTTGAGGGCCGGCGGGCGCGGGTGGCGAGGGCGCGCGCGCTGCCGGTATATTCCAGGCAATGAAGGACGAGATCCCGCACCTCCTGGTGGTCGACGACGATACGCGCCTGCGGGAGCTGTTGCGCCGGTATTTGAGCGAGCAGGGCTTCCGCGTGACCACCGCCGAGAACGCCGCCGCCGCGCGGGCGCGCCTTGCCAGCATGGAGTTCGACCTCATCGTGCTCGACCTCATGATGCCGGGCGAGACCGGGCTCGATTTCGCCTCCGACCTGCGGCGGCAAAGCGTCGTGCCGATCCTGATGCTGACCGCGATGGGCGAGCCGGAGGACCGCATCCTCGGGCTGGAACGGGGCGCCGACGACTACCTGCCCAAGCCGTTCGAGCCGCGCGAGCTTCTGGCGCGCATCCGCACGGTGCTGCGCCGCGCGCCGCAGCCCTCGATCCCGCCCCAGCCCCGGGTGGTGCGGTTCGGGGATTGCATGTTCGACCTCGACCGGCAGCTTTTGACCCGTTCGGGCGTGCCCATCAAGCTCACCTCGACCGAAGCCGCCCTGCTGCGGGCGCTGGCGCTGTCTCAAGGTCGCCCGCTCACGCGCGAGAGCCTGTCCGAAGGGCCGGGCCAAAGCCGGACGGTGGATGTGCAGGTAACCCGGCTTAGACGGAAGATCGAGGATGATCCGAAATTCCCGCGCTACCTTCAGACGGTGCGGGGCAAGGGCTATGTGCTTCTGACGGACTGACCGGGATGTCGCTGGATTATGACGAGGGCGAAGGCCGGGTGCTGAGGCAGATCGTGCCGCGCTCGCTGCTCGGCCGCTCTCTGCTCATCATCGTCACCCCTCTGATCCTGCTGCAGGTGGTCTCGGCCTGGGCCTTCTACGAGCGTCACTGGGACAATGTCACCAAGCGGCTGGCGAATTCCGTCGCCGGCGACATTTCCACTGTGATCGCCTTGCGCGAACAAGTGGGGCCGGCGCAGGAAGCGGAGCTGCTGCGAACGGCTGGCGAAGCGATGGACCTGACGCTCAGCATCGAACCGGGGCAACGCCTGGCCGCCGCCCCGCCCCCCGCGTCGGACCGGCTCATCGACCGCATGCTCGCGCGCGCGCTCAATGAAAGGGTCGGGCGCCCGTACCTCATGGACACGATCAGCTTCACCAACCAAGTGGAGGTCAAGATCCAGCTGGAGGACGGGGTCCTGCACGCCGTCGTTCCGCTGAACCGCCTGTTCAGCTCCAGCAGCTATGTCTTCATCCTTTACATGGTCGGAACCTCACTGGTGCTGTTCGCGGTCGCCACCGTCTTCATGCGCAACCAGGTGTGGCCGCTGCGCCGGCTGGCCACCGCGGCGGACCGGTTCGGCAAGGGCCAGGACGTGCCCGATTTCAAGCCGCAGGGCGCGACCGAGGTGCGCCTGGCCGCGGCCGCCTTCAACCGCATGCGCGCCCGCATCCAGCGGCAGATCACCCAGCGCACCGAGATGCTGGCCGGCGTCAGCCACGACCTGCGCACGCCCTTGACCCGCATGAAGCTCCAGCTGGCGATGCTGGGCGATGCCACGGAGATCGAGGAGCTGAAGGGCGACGTCGCCGAGATGGAGCGGATGGTCGAGGGCTATCTCGCCTTCGCGCGCGGCGAAGGCACCGAAAAGCCGGCGGAGACCGATCTCGGCCTGCTGCTGCGCGACGTCGTCGGCGACGCCCGCCGCGAGGGCACGGCGGTCGATCTGCATGTGGAGGATCGGCTGGTGGCGCTGGTGCGGCCAAACGCTCTGCGGCGCTGCCTCGTCAACCTGGTCTCGAACGCCGCCCGCTTCGCCAGCCAGGTCTGGATCCGCGCCGGGCAGGTCGGCGACATGATCGAGATCACCGTGGACGACGACGGGCCCGGCATTCCCGCGGACCGCCGCGAGGACGTGTTCAAGCCCTTCTTCCGGCTGGAAGGCTCGCGCAACCCGATGACCGGCGGCACCGGGCTGGGCCTCACCATCGCGCGCGACGTGATCCGCAGCCATGGCGGCGACCTGGTGCTGCTGGACGCGCCGACCGGGGGCTTGAGGGCGCGCCTCAGCCTTCCGCTCTGACGGCATGCCGGGCCACCGCACCTATCGTTTCGCCCTGGCGGGCCTTTTCCTGGTCTGGTGGGCGGCGTTGGCGATCGCGCCCAAATATCGACACGACTGGATGCTGGAGAATGCGCTGGTCGTCTTCGTCTTCCTGCCGCTCATCGTGCTCTCGCATTTCAAGCTGCCGCTCTCGCGCATCTCCTACACGCTGATCTTCCTCTTCATGGCGCTGCACGAGGTCGGCGCCCACTACACCTACTCGGAAGTCCCCTATGACGACTGGAGCCACGCGCTGATCGGCCGCGACCTCAACGAGCTGCTCGGCTGGGAGCGCAACAATTTCGACCGCGTGATCCACTTCGCCTACGGGCTGCTACTGGCCTACCCGATCCGCGAGGTCTTCCTGCGCGTGGCCAACGTGCGAGGCTTCTGGGGATATTTCCTGCCGCTCGACCTCACCATGTCCACCTCCATGCTGTTCGAGCTGATCGAATGGGGCGCGGCCGAGCTGTTCGGGGGCGAGCTGGGCGCCGCCTATCTCGGCACCCAGGGCGACATCTGGGACGCGCACAAGGACATCATGGCGCTGGCGAGCCTCGGGGCCCTCATCGCCATGCTGATCACGGCCGCCCTCAACGCCGCGCTGCAGCGAGACTTCGCCCTGGAATTCGCCGACAGCCTCCGCGTGAAGGAGCGGCGCCCGCTGGGCGAGGACGCGATCGCCCGCATGCTGGCGCAGGGAGGGTCCCGGCCCTTGGCCTCCAAACCGAACGGCTGAGCCGCCGGCCGGCGGACACCGCGGCCTGACCGATGCGCCAGCTGCGGAAATGATGTAAGACCTCCTTACATGGGATGGTCTCGTCACGGCCCGGGCGGGCGCCGGGGTTATCACCACGGCAATTTGCGGGAGGCGCTGGTCCGCGCCGCGCTCGATCTGATCGGCGACAAGGGGCCGGGCGGGTTCACCTTCGCCGATGCGGCCCGGCTCGCCGGCGTCAGCCCCGCCGCGCCTTACCGGCACTTCCGCGACCGCGAGCAGCTGCTGTGCGACGTCGCCCGGCGCGGCTTCGAGCAATTCGCAGAGGAACTGGAGCGCGCCTGGGAAGGCGGCGCGCCGGACGCGTTCGCCGCCTACGAGCGCCTCGGCCATGCCTATCTGAGCTTCGCGCGCAAGGAACCCGCCTATTACTCGGCCATGTTCGAGGCGGGCATTTCCCTCGACCAGGACCCTGCCCTGCGGCAGGCCGCCGACGCCGCCTTCTCCGTTCTGCGCGAAGCCTCCGAGCAGCTCTGCCTGCAGCTCCCGCGCGACGCCCGGCCGCCGGCGCTGATGATGGCGCTCCATGTCTGGAGTCTTGCGCACGGAATCTCCACGCTGTTCGCGCGCGCGGATGGGGGCCGGCGCAAGCTGCCGATGTCCGCGGAGGATCTGCTCGAATCGGCGATGCTGATCTATCTGCGCGGGCTCGGGCTGCGCGCCTCCGCCAAGCCGCGCAGGAAGTAGCCCCGCGCTTGCGCTTGACACGGCGGACAAGCGCGGTATGTTAATGTTACTAACATTTACATGGAGCCGCTCATGGGCATCGCCGCGCGATTGGACGAGATGGGAAAGCCGGCCTGGATCGGCTTGCTCGTGCTGAGCTTCGTTCTGTTCTGGCCGCTGGGGCTCGCCCTCTTGGCCTTCTTGATATGGAGTGGACGCATGGGATGCTGGAAGCACGCGGGACACGGCCGCTGGCATGATCGGATGCACTCGGCTCCGGGCCGCTGGTACCGGATGCAGCAGTCGAGCGGCAATCGGGCATTCGACGAATATCGCGAGGAGACGCTGCGCAGGCTGGAAGAGGAGCAGCGCGAGTTCAAGGAGTTCCTCGACCGGCTGCGCCACGCCAAGGACAAGGCCGAGTTCGACCAGTTCATGGCCGAACGCGCGCAACGGCCGGCGCCGGAGTCTCAGGTCTAGTCTTAGCCGTCGCACAGCAGCCGCCGCCCCCACCCGGGTGCGGCGGCTTTCGCGTTCAGGGCGCGCGGCTTCCCAACACGCAGATCGCGGGGACCGGCTTCAGCGGCAGCTCCTCTGTGCGGACCTGGGTGAAGCCGGCGGCCGTCATGAGCTTCTCCAGCTCCGCCCCCATCTGGCGCGCGTCGGCCGCGGTCGCGCCGCGTTGGCGCGGCATGTAGGTCGTGGCGAGGCGGCCACCCGGCGCAAGCAGCCGGTGAAAGAGCGCCAACAGGCCGGGCTGGTCCGGCACGAACTGCACCACGTTCACCGAGAGGATCTTGTCGAACGGACCGGGCAGCGTGGCCAACGCCTCGACGCCGCCCAGCCGCAGCTCGACCTGCCGCTCGAGGCCGAGCTTCCTCACGCGGGCGCGCGCCTGCTCGATCATCACCGGGGAGTGATCGATGCCGACCACGCGTCCGGCCGTTGCCCGAGCGGCGGCGGCGGTGAGCGCGAGGCCGGGCCCGCAGCCCAAATCCAGCACCCGATCTCCCGGTGCGATCTCCAGCAGCTGGACCGTCCAGTCGTTGCGCGCCCGGTTGGAGCTGCGATGGGCCATGATCCAGCCGGCGAACGCGCCGAGCCGCCCCTCGGGCTTCCGGAATTGCGCGGCGAATTTCGCCCCGAGACTCATGATCGGTCGTGTCCGGCGCCGGGCCGCCTTTCTCCGGCTCCAACGAGCCGTCCTGCCGCAGCCGTGAGGGCTGCGATGCCGGCGATGGCTGCGGCAAGGGACAATGCGAGGCGAAAGCCGGCCGGGCTCGCGCCCATCAGCTCGACCGCCGGACCGTTCCAGGCCAACAGCAGCGGCACCGCGACGATCAGGACAGCGGCGGCCAGTGCCGCCAAGCGCCGGCTTAGCTCGCGCCGTCCGCGCTCATGCCGGCTCATTCTCCTTTCCCCCGTCGCGCAGCTGCTGCAGCTGCTCGTTCAGCTTGCGGATGGTCTCGACGGCGATCATCAGGTCGCGCGCGGGGAGAGCGGCGGTGAGCTGGGTCAAGAGCGCCTGCTCGCGGCGCTGCATGTCCTCGAAGGCGGCGTGCCCGCGCGGGGTGAGCTCGATCAGCGGCGAGCGCTTGTGGTCGGGGTTCGGAACCGCGACCGCCAGATCGGCCTCCAGGAGCTGATCGACCAGCGTCTGGATGTGCTGGCGCGTCACGTTCTTGGAGCGCGCCACCTGCGGAACGGTCTGCGGCCCGCCTTCGTACAAGCTCTCCATCACCGCGCGCATTGAAGCGGTGATCCCGAACTGCCGGTGCAGGTCGTCGCCTACATTTCCCATCAGGTGGAAGCATGCCCGGATCGCTCGGGTGAGGATGTAGATGGTCTCGAGTTCCCCGTTCAACCGGCTCCGGCTCCCCTGGCGCTTGCCGCCGCGACCGCACCGCTCCGGCTCGCGGCGCCGAGCGGCGCCAGGCGAATGAAGGGCAGGACCAACAGCCACGACAGCGAGGTTGTGCGTGCGTCCTGGCACTCTTCCAGACCGAGCCGCATGGTGGCAAGCTCCTCCGTGGGCCGCGTGCGATAGGTGCCGCACAGGCGGTCCCACCAGGTCACCGTCACGCCAAAGTTGCTGTCGGTTTCTTTTTGCAAGATCGAGTGGTGGACCCGATGCACGTCTGGGGTGACCAGCACCCAGGCGAGCACGCGATTTAGTCGCGCCGGCAGGCGAATGTTGGCGTGATTGAACACCGCCATGCCCGCATCGAAGATCTCGAACACAATGATCGCGATCGGCGGGATGCCGAAGGCCAGCACGACCACCAGCATGATCGGCGTGGAGTAGACGAACTCCAGCGGGTGGAAGCGCGCGGTGGTGCTGATGTCGATCTCGGTGTCGGTATGGTGCAGGCGGTGGACGCGCCACATCCACGGCACCTTGTGATTGGCGACATGGACGAGATAGGAGGCGAAGCTGCGGGCCAGCAGTCCCAGCACGAAGGCGGCCCAGGCCGGGATCGCCGGATCGTTGAGCAGCCCGCGTCCGGTGGACGCCGCGTAGTCGGCCGCGAGGAGCAGGCTGAGGCCCGCGCCGCCCATCGCGCCCAGCACCATGATGTTGATGAAGGTGATGCTGAAGCTGGCGCTCCAACGCTTCAGGCGCGGGCCCGCGGACCGGCGCGCGACGGCACGCTCGAGAAGGCCGAACAGGATCAGAGCGCCGAAGAACGCGGCATATTGCAGCGGCTCGGCGGCGCTGCGGAGGAATTCGGAGAGAGCGGCAGCGGACATGCGGATCTCGCGTTTGACAAGTCTGTTGTCAACATAAAAGATGACAACGAACTTTTCAATATCGCAAGCAGACTGTCAGTATAGGCGCACGCCGTTCGGCACTACCCGCTCCGGTTGCACCAGCACCACCTCCCCTTCAAGATCCGGGAATCCGAGCACGAGCACTTCCGAGCGGAACTTGCCGATCTGCTTGGGCGCGAAATTCACGACCGCCGCCACCTGCCGCCCGACCAGCTCCTCTGGGCGATAATGCTTCGTGATCTGCGCCGAGCTGCGCTTGATTCCGATCTCAGGGCCGAAATCCACCGTGAGCTTGAAAGCCGGCTTGCGCGCCTCCGGATAGGCCTCGACCGCGATGATGGTGCCCACGCGGATATCCACGCGGGCGAAGTCCTCGTAGGCGATGGTCATGGCGGCCGCTCCCGATGCGCGAGGCTGGAGGAGCGCTATAGCAACCGCCGTCCCGGACAGGCAATCCCGTCAGCCCGGCGAGCTCTCCTCGGCGGTGTCCAGTCCATCGGCCTCGGGCTGACGATCCTCGCGCCCGAACACGCGGAGGCGCTCGGCCCAGCGCAGCCGCTGGTCGAGGCTGGCCATGGTCGGAGACAGGTCCGGCGTCTCGTCCTCGAGCCAGGTCCGCAGGGCCGATGCCCAGGCGAGGGCGATCGCCTTGGTGCGCACCGCGCCGCCGATGCCGTCCATCTGCAGCCCGGCGGCTTCGCCCATCCAGCGCATCGAGCGCAGGAATTGCGGCGTCGAGGCCGCCATGGCGAACGGATCGCGCATGGAATCGCGCAGGATCGCCGCCACCGCCTGACGATGAGGCTGCAACGCATCGAAGCGCCGCATCAGCACGTCGAAGATCCGGTCGCGCGGGCGCTCGGAATCCTCCTCGACCGCATTGGAGGACAGCACCTCCGCATCTATGCGGCGGGTGAAGGCATCGAGCACCGCGCTGCGGGAAGGCAGGACGCGATAGGTCTCGGCGAGCGAGGCGCCCGCCGCCCGCGCGATCTCCGCCAAGGTCACCTCGCGCCAGCCCCGCTCGACCGCCAGTCTCAAGGCGGCGTCGATCAGGCGGTCGGTCAAATCGGGCTTCTTCGGCATGACGGCTCCTCCCCCTTGCCTTCGGGATCATAGATTGGATCGCGAAGGCGCGGTTTCAGCCCGTCCCCTCATTGCACCGCCGGGCGGGCGGTGCCACCATGCTTTGGCATTAGCCTCTTGGGAGCGATGGGGAAGCATGCGGCGTGAGCGGACGGCCGCGGCCGATATGCGCTTTCTCGACAGGGTTCGGGCGCAGCCCTTCCTCACGCCCGAGGAGGAGGACGCGCTGGCGCGCCGCGCGCTCGCTGGCGACCAAGCGGCCGAGGAGCGGCTGATCTGCTCCCATCTCAGATTCGTGGCGCGGATGGCGCGTGCCTATCGCTCCTATGGCCTGCCCTTGAGCGACCTCGTCCAGGAAGGCACGGTCGCGCTGATTCAGGCCATCCGCCGCTATGACCCGAACCGCGGCGCGCGCTTGGCCACCTTCGCCATGTGGTCGATCCGCGCCGCGCTGCAGGAGCAGGTCGCCTCCTCCTGGTCGCTGGTGCGCATCGGCACCACGGCGACGCAGCGCAGCCTGTTCCTCAAGCTGCGCAGGCTCTCGGCGGAACTCCGGGACGGCGCCGACGCGCTGGGCGAAGAAGTGATGGAGACCCTGGCGCGCCGCTTCGGCCTGCCGCTGCCGGAGGTGGCGGCGCTTGCCTCGCGCGCCGTGGCGCATGACCGCTCGATCGAGGAGCGAGGCATCGTCCTTCCGGCGGACGGCCGGCCGACGCCGGAGGAAGCCGCCGACCAGCGCCTCCGGTCTTCGCTCCTGGCGCGCGCCCTCGCGGTGCTGCCGGAGCGCGAGGCGGCGATCATCCGCGGGCGCTATTTCGGCGAGCGGGCCATGAGCTTCGCCGGGCTCGGCCGAGAGCTGGGCCTGTCCAAGGACCGGGTTCGCCAGCTCGAAGCCAAGGCGCTCGGGCGGCTGCTTGCCTTCCTGAACGCCGCGACCGGCGAGCGGAGCCCGCTCTAGGCGGGATTGCCGGCCGCGAGCTTCAGCACGCGCCCGGCGGTCATCTCGACGAGCTGCGCGGGTGTCAGCCGGAACACCGAGAAGGGCGTTCCCGCCGCCGCCCAGATCGTCTCGTGCCGGAACAGGTCCTCGTCGATGAAGGTGACCGGGGGCGTGGCGTGCCCGATCGGCGCGACCCCGCCGATCGCAAATCCGGTGCGGTCGCGCACGAACTCCGCATCGGCCTTCCCCAGCCCCTCGCCCAGCGCGGCCGCGACCGCCTTCTCGTCGACGCGGTTGGCGCCGCTGGCGATGACCAGCACCGCGCGCCCCGAGGGCTTCGCCCGGAACACCAGCGACTTGGCGATCTGCGCCACTTCGCAGCCGATGGCCGCGGCTGCGTCGGCCGAGCTGCGCGTCGTCTCGGCGAACTCGACCACCTGACAGTCATAGTCGCGTTCGGCCAGAAGCTGCTGGATGCGTTGCGCGGCGGGACGGAGCGGCTGAGTCATGATCGGTCAGTCCGCCAGCTCGCGCGAGCGGCGTGTCGCCGCCGCGATGGCGCGCGTGAAGAGCGGCTGCAGCCCGTCTTCGGCCATGAGGATCTTCAGCGCCTCCAGCGTGGTTCCGCCTGGGCTGGTGACGTTCTTGCGCAACTGCTCGAGAGCTTCCTCCGACTGGCGCGACAGCTCGCCCGCGCCTTCGACGGTGCGGCGCGCAAGCCGCTGCGCAAGGTCCCCCGGCAGCCCGGCGGCGATGCCGGCCTCCGCCAGCACCTCCATCAAGAGGAAGACATAGGCGGGCCCGCCGCCCGAGACCGCGGTCACCGCATCGATGAGCTCCTCCTCCTCGACCCACGCGACTTCCCCCACCGCCGAGAGCAGCGCATCGGCGGTGGCGCGCTGGGCCGGCGTGACCTCGGGACTGGCGACGGCGACGGTGATGCCGCGCCCGACCGCCGCCGGCGTGTTGGGCATGGCGCGCACGGTGGCGGCGTCCGCGCCGAACTGGCGTGCGAAATAGCCGAGCGTCTTGCCGGCGGCGATCGACAGGAACAGCGTGCCGGGCTCAGCGAACCGCGCCAGGTCGGCGACGGCGGCGGCCATCATCTGCGGCTTGACCGCGAGCAGCACGACGGCGGGCCGCAAAGCGTCGGGAAGCTGGGCGCAGTCGGTGACGTGGCGCATGCCGCGCCGCGCCAGGCGAGCGCCGATCTCCAGATTGGGCTCGACGATCACCACCTCGCCCGGCGGCAGGCCCTGTGCGAGCCAGCCTTCCAGCATCGCGCCGCCCATCTTGCCGCATCCGATCAGGAGCAGCTCGCCGTCCAACCGCATCCCGGCCTCCGTTCGGGCCGGCGGAGCGGGAATCAGGCTTCGCCGACCGTGTCCAGCATCGAGGCGGCGACCGCCTCGGCCGGAGTCTTGCCGCCCCAGAGCAGGAATTGGAAGGCCGGAAAGAAGCGCTCGCACTCGGCGACGGCGATGTCCACCAGGTCCTCGACCTGCTCGACCGACGCGCCCCCCAGACCGCGCAGCAGCACGGTATGGCGGAACAGCGGCACCCCGTCCTCGGAGCCGATCTCGAAATGGCCGAGCCACATGCGCTCGTTGATGAGGGCGATGAGCTCGCTGGCCGCGGCCCGGCGGGCAGGCGGCACCTTGGCGTCCAGCAGGCAGGAGAAGTACATCGAGCTCAGATCCTGCTGCCAGACGAAGTGCATCCGATAGCTGGCCCACCGCCCGACCACCTCCACCAGCATCTCCTCGTCGGAGGCGCGCTCGAACGCCCACTCGTTGGCGCTGACCAGCTCCTCCACGATGTCGATGGGATTGGCGGTCGGGAGGCTTTCGCGGGCGATCGAAAGATTGCTCATCGCTTCACCTCCCCCAGGGCGGCAGGGCGCCGCCCGCGGGCTCTCGCGACTCGGCCGATCTTTCGTGATCGCCGGGCCGTGGAACCACAATATCTAGCGTGCCAAAGATGGAATCTGGAAGCAACAGAGATTTCGGATCAATGCGGCCCGGCTCAGCCTTCAGCGCTCGTGCCCTCGGCGAAGGACGCCGGTTCGGCGGGCTTGGCGGCGCGGGCGCGGGCGGCGCGCGCCTTCGCCGGAGCCGATTCGGCGAGCGTGGCCTCGAGCGCCGCCAGGCGCTGCTCCAGACGCTCCTGCTCGGCGCGGGCCTTGGCGGCCATCGCCTGAACGGCGTCGAACTCCTCGCGGGTGACGAGGTCCATGGAGGCGAGCCAGCGCTCCATCTGCTCCCTGAGGCGCGACTCGATCTCCTGCCGGATGCCGGCGAATGCGCCCATGGCGCCGCCCGCCATGCGGGCGAAATCGTCGAAGAAGCGGTTCTGGGACTGCATCGCGGCGGTTCTCCTCAGCCAGGCGGCCTTTCATCAGAAGAATGGTGACGCACGGCCGCGAGTGCAACCGGCGGCGCTTGCCCCTGCCCTGCGGGCGCGCCTATAAGGCGAAGCCTCTGAACGCAAAACGGCGGCTCCGCCCGATGCTCGCCCTGCCCTTTCCCAACATCGACCCGGTCGCCTTCGAGATCGGCCCCCTCGTGGTGCGCTGGTATGCGCTGGCCTACATCGTCGGGCTCATCATCGGGTGGAAATACGCGGTGTGGCTCAACCGCCGCCCGGCCGGGCTGGTGCCGCAGGCCGCGCTCGACGATTTCCTCGCCTGGGCGGTGATCGGCATCGTGCTGGGCGGGCGGATCGGCTACGTCCTGTTTTATCAGCCGGACTATTTCCTGGAAAACCCGCTCGCCGTGTTCGAGCTGTGGCGCGGCGGGATGTCCTTCCATGGCGGCCTCATCGGCATCATCCTCGCCATGCTGCTCTTCGCCCGAAAGCGCGGCGTGCCGTTCCTGGCCATGACCGACCTCGTCGCCGCCGCCGGCCCGATCGGGCTCTTCCTCGGGCGGCTCGCCAATTTCATCAATGGCGAGCTGTTCGGGCGCCCGACCGACGTGCCCTGGGCGATAATCTTCCCGGCCGGCGGCCCGGTCCCGCGCCATCCCAGCCAACTCTACGAGGCCGCGCTGGAGGGCGTCGTCCTCTTCCTGATCCTGCTGGTGCTGGCGACGACCTTCCAGGCGCGGCGCTGGCCCGGCGTGATCAGCGGGACCTTCCTCGCCGGCTATGGGGTCGCGCGCATCATCGTCGAGTTCTTCCGCGAGCCGGACCCGCAGCTGGGGTTCTTGTGGGGCGGCGCGACCATGGGGCAGATCCTCTCGCTGCCGATGGTGGCGGTCGGCATCGCCGTGATCTTCTACGCGCGGCGCCGCAAGCCGGCATGAACGCGCTCGGGCGCGCGCTTGCCGCCCGCATCCGCGCAACCGGCCCGATCCCCCTCGCCGACTACATGGCCGAGGCCCTGACCCATCCGACCTTCGGCTATTACCGGCGCGGCGATCCCTTGGGCGCCGCGGGCGACTTCATCACCTCGCCGGAGGTCAGCCAGATGTTCGGCGAGCTGATCGGGTTCTGGCTGGTCGAGGCCTGGGAGCGGCTCGGACGCCCGGACCCCATGATGCTGGTCGAGCTCGGGCCCGGGCGCGGCACCTTGATGGCGGACGCGCTCCGCGCGGCGAAGGTCCGGCCCGACTTCGGCGCGGCGGTGCGGCTGCATCTGGTCGAATCGAGCCCGGGCTTGCGCGCGCGGCAGGCCGCGGCGCTTCAGCATGCGCAGCCGCAGTGGCATGACGGCTGGGAGACCGTACCCGGCGGACCCCTCCTCCTCATCGCCAACGAGTTCTTCGACGCGCTGCCGATCCGCCAGTTCCAGCGCACCGACGCCGGCTGGTGCGAGCGCATGGTCGCCCTCGACGAGACGGGCGAGCGGTTCCGCTGGGTGCTGGCGCCGCCGAGCGCCGCCGCCGAAGCGCTGCTCGCGCCAGAGCAACTTCAGGCGGCCGTGGGCGCCATCGCCGAAGTCTCGCCCGCGGCGCGGGGTCTCGCCGCGGCGATCGGAGCGGGCCTTGCCGAAGCGCCAAGCGCGGCGCTGATCGTCGATTACGGTCATGACCGAAGCGCGCCCGGCGATACCCTGCAGGCGGTACGTCGGCACCAGCCCGCCGATCCGCTGGAAGATCCGGGCGAGGCGGACCTGACGGCGCATGTCGATTTCGCCGCCCTCGCCCGCGCCGCGCGCGCGGCCGGGGCTGAGGCGCACGGGCCGGTGGCCCAGGGCGACTTCCTCAAGGCTCTCGGCATCGAGCTGCGCGCCGAGCGCCTCTGCGCGCACGCCACTCCCGAGCAGGCGGAGGCCATCCGCTCGGGCCTGCATCGCTTGATCGGTGAGGCGGAAATGGGCAGGCTGTTCCGGGTCCTGGCCCTGACCTCGCCAGGCTTCGGCCCGCCCGCCGGCTTTATCTAGCACCCGGATGATCCAGCCAGAGACGCTCGTTGCGCCCGGACTTGCCGCCTCCTTCTTCACCCGCGAGGGCGGGGTCAGCGAAGGGCTCTATGCCGCCCTCAATTGCGGCTACGGCTCGGGCGACAACCCCGAGGCCGTTCGCGAGAATCGCCGCCGCGCGATGGAGCGGATGAGCCTGAAGCCGGAGGCGCTGGTCACGCTTTACCAGATCCACAGCCCCACGGTGGTCACCGTCGAGGAGCCCTGGCGGCCCGGCGAGTCGCCCAAGGCCGACGGCGCGGTGACCAGCCGTCCCGGGATCGCGCTCGGCATCCTCACCGCCGACTGCGCGCCGGTGCTCTTCGCCGACCCCGAGGCGCGGGTGATCGGCGCCGCGCATGCCGGTTGGCGCGGCGCCTTCACCGGCGTGCTGGAGGAGACGGTCGCGGCGATGGCGCGGCTCGGCGCGGAGCCCAAGCGCATCCGCGCCGCGATCGGCCCCTGCATCGCTCAGCCCTCCTACGAGGTCGGGCCGGAATTTCATGCGCGCTTCGTCGAGGCGGATGCGGCCAATGCGCGCTTCTTCCGCCCGTCGGCGCGCGCCGGGCACCATTTGTTCGACCTCGCCGGATATGTGCGCAGCCGGCTCGACAGGCTGGAGCTCGCCGCGATCGGAGCGGCGGGCGCCGACACCGCCGCCGACCCGCAGCGTTGGTTCAGCTATCGACGCGCGACGCTCGCCGGCGAGAAGGATTACGGCCGCCTGCTCTCGGCCATCGCCCTGGAGGACTGAACGCCATGGCCGTGCATTTCCCCCGCGAGGAGCTGGCCGGCCGCCGCGCCGCCGCGTGCAAGGCGATGGCCGAGCGCGGGCTCGACGGGCTGCTGATGTTCCGGCAGGAGAGCATGTACTACCTGACCGGCTACGACACCTTCGGCTATGTCTTCTTCCAGTGCCTTTATCTGGGCGCGGACGGCCGGTTCTTCCTCCTCACCCGCGCGCCGGACCTGCGCCAGGCATGGCACACCTCGGTCGTCGAGGATGTGCGCGTCTGGGTGGACGCGCCCGACGCCAAGCCCGCCGAGGATCTGCGCAGCGTGCTCGAAGAGTACGGAGCCAAGGGCAAGCGCCTCGGGGTGGAGTACGAGTCCTATGGCCTCACCGCGCGCAACGGCATGCGGCTGGAGGCGGCGCTCGGCAATTTCGCCCAATTGGAGGATGCTTCCGACCTCGTCACGCGCTTGAGGCTGGTGAAGAGCCCCGCCGAGATCGCGTATGTGCGCAAGGCGGCCGAGCTCGGCGATCTCGCCCTCGACGAGGCCGAGCGGCTCGCCGCGCCGGGGGCTTACGAGGGCGACATCCTCGCCGCAATGCATGCCGCGATCTTCCGGAACGGCGGCGACGATCCGGCCAACGAGTTCATCATCGGGTCGGGCAAGGACGCGCTGCTCTGCCGCTATTTCAGCGGGCGGCGGCACCTGGAGCCGCAGGACCAGCTCACGCTCGAATTCGCCGGCGTATACCGCCACTACCACTCGTGCCTGATGCGCACGATCCTGATCGGCAAGCCCGATCCGAGACACCGGGACATGCATAAAGCGGCGGTGGACGCGCTCGAAGCCTGCAAGGCCGCGACCCGCCCCGGCGCCACCATGGGCGATGTGTTCGCGGCCCATGCCGTCACGCTCGACAAGGCCGGCTATCGCGAGCACCGGATGAACGCGACCGGCTACAGCCTCGGGACCACCTTCGCGCCCAATTGGATGGACTGGCCGATGTTCTACCGGGACAACCCAGAGGTCATCGGCCCGGGCATGGTCTTCTTCATCCACATCATCATCTTCGACAGTCCCAAGGGGCTCGCCATGACCACCGGCCAGACCGTGCTGGTCACGCCGGGCGGCTGCGAGACCCTGTCCCGAAAGGGGCTGGAGCTGGTGGTGAAGTAGGCCGCCGGCCCATGCCCCACCTCCTGATCTTCCTGGCGATCTGCGTGCTGGGGCTGCTGGCCACCTGCGTGCTGATGTAACCCCCTCTCCCGCTCGCCGGGAGAGGGTGGCGAGCGTCAGCGAGCCGGGTGAGGGCATTTCCCGCGGCCCAGCCACCCTCACCCGCTCGCGCCCGCTGAGGGGCGCTCGCGACCTCTCCCGTTCCGGGAGAGGTTTAGGAGGGACTTAGGTTTACAGGCCAGTGACGCCCTGATAAAAACCGCCCC
>JAREAF010000112.1 GCA_029240475.1 Rhodospirillales bacterium
TCTTCGAAGAGGCCGGGCCTTCGAAAGGCGCGGCACTCTAGCCGCCGAGGATTCCGGTGTCCACGGGGGTGGAACCGCCGACGAAGCGGACCTCCGGCCGTTGCTCCCCGGCGCGCTGCAAGGATATCCTCGCGGCCGCCGCAACTGCCATCCGAACCGCCCGGCTTGCGCCGCGCGCGCGGCGCGGCGAATCGTCGCAATTTTCTAAGGAAAGCGGCCGGTGGCCACAGAGTGCAATCCCATCGTCCTGATCCCGGCGCGGATGGCCTCCACCCGGCTGCCCGGCAAGCCGCTGGCCGACATCGCCGGCCTGACGATGATCGTGCAGGTCTGCGCCCGCGCTGCCGAGGCTGAAGTGGGGCCCGTCGTGGTTGCCGCGGCCGAGCGCGAGATCGCCGAGGCGGTCGAGCGCGCCGGCCATCGGGCGGTGCTGACGGACCCCGCGCTCCCCTCCGGCTCCGACCGCATTCACGCGGCGCTCCGCGAGGTCGATCCGGGGAGGCGGCACGGGCTCGTGGTCAATCTGCAGGGCGATTTGCCCACGCTCGATCCCGCCGCCATCGCGGCCGTGCTGGAGCCGCTGTCCAATCCCGAGGTGGACATCGCCACGCTCGCCGCCGTGATCCGGATCGAGCATGAGCGGACCGATCCGAACGTCGTGAAGGTCGCCGCGGCGCTTTCCGTCGAGCAGCGGGTCGCGCGCGCCCTCTATTTCAGCCGCGTAACGATCCCGTCCGGCGCGGGCGAGCATTTCCATCATATCGGCATCTATGCCTATCGCCGCGCGGCCCTGGAACGGTTCGTGTCCCTGCCGCCCGGCATGCTCGAGCGGCGCGAGAAGCTGGAGCAGCTGCGCGCGCTCGAAGCGGGCATGCGCATCGATGTCGCGCTCGTTGACACGGTTCCGCTCGGCGTCGACACTCCGGCCGACCTCGAGCGCGCCCGGGCCATGCTGGGCGCGAAGAACCGGACATCGCGATGACCGCCGCCGCCCCCCGCACCGCCGCCAAGCCGAAAGCCGATCCGGCCGGGCTCATCGCCTTCCAGGGCGCGCCGGGCGCCTATGGCGATCTCGCCTGCCGCGAAGCCTTTCCGGCGATGCGGAGCCTGCCCTGCCCCAGTTTCGAGGACGCCTTCGCCGCCGTGCGCGACGGCCGTGCGGCGCTCGGCATGATCGCGGTCGAGAATTCGATCGCGGGCCGCGTCGCCGACATCCATCACCTGCTGCCGGGCTCGGGCCTGCATATCGTCGGCGAGCATTTCCAGCGCGTGAACCACCACCTGCTCGCGGCGAAGGGCGCGAGCCTTTCGACCATCCGCACCGTGCACAGCCACGTGCATGCGCTCTCGCAATGCCGCAACGTCATCCGCGAGATGAAGCTGAAGCCGGTCGTCCATGCCGACACCGCCGGCGCGGCCGCCGACGTGGCGGAGCGCGGCGACCCCAGCGAGGCGGCGATCGCCTCCTCGCTGGCGGGCGAAATCTACGGCCTCGTTTCGCTGAAGGCGGACATCGAGGATGCCGAGCACAACACCACGCGGTTCCTGGTGATGGCGCGCGAGCCGATCGATCCCGACCCCAAGGCCGGCCCGATCATCACCAGCTTCGTCTTCCGCGTGCGCAGCGTGCCCGCCGCGCTCTACAAGGCGCTGGGGGGCTTTGCGACGAACGGCGTCAACATCACCAAGCTGGAGAGCTACATCGTCGACGGCGCCTTCACCGTCGCGCAGTTCTATGCCGACATCGAAGGCCATCCCGACCAGCGGCCGGTGCGCCTGGCGCTGGAGGAGCTGAGCTTCTTCTCGCGCGAGGTGCGCATCCTCGGCGTATACCCCGCGCACCCGTTCCGGCTGGGCGGAGCGCAGCAGGCGGAGTGAGCTAGCCCTCCTCGATCCAGTCGCGGATCAGGCGATAGGCGATCGAATCCCGCCGCGGCAGCTTCAAGCGCTCGTCCTCGGGCGCATTCCGAAGCTCCTCGCGCGTGAACCAAGCGGCGGACTCGATCTCGTCGGGATGGATTCGCAGCTCCTCCTGCGTGGCGCGGGCGGTGAAGCCCAGCATGATCGAGGCCGGGAACGGCCAGGGCTGAGAGGAGTGATAGCGGACCTCCTCGACCGGGACGCCCACCTCCTCCATCACCTCGCGGGCGACCGCCTCCTCCAGGCTCTCGCCCGGCTCGACGAAGCCGGCGAGCGTCGAATGCATGCCGGGCGGCCATTCCCGCTGGCGGCCCAGCAGCGCCTTCTCGCCGGAGGTCACCAGCATGATCACGGCCGGGTCGGTCCGGGGGAAATGGGTGAGGCCGCAGGCCTCGTTCGTGCAGCGGCGCTGATGGCCGCCCTCGACCGAGCGCGTCGGCGCCCCGCAGGCGCCGCAGAAATGGTGCCGCTGATGCCACAGCATGAGCCCGCGCGCATAGGCGAGCAGCGCGGCGTCCTCGCGCGCCAGGATCGGCCCGACCTGCCGCAGCTCGGCGAAGCGCCCCCAGCGGCTGAAGTCCGGCGGCTCCGCGTCGCTTGCCGGAAGGTCGAGCGCGAACACCGCCCGCTCGCCGGCGATGCCCAGCAGCGCCCAGTCGCCTTGCAGCAGGGAGGCCGAGATCTCGGCGGCGCCGATCAGCGCCGGCCCCGGGGCGTCGGCCCACTGGACGAGGGGCTGCCCGTTCCAGAGCGGCAGCACGGCGCTGCCGGGATGCGCCAGGCGCTCCCTCAGCCAGGCCTCGTCGCGCCGTTTGAGATGGGCGCGGTCGAGGCTGCTGCCGGCGTAATGGTTGGGGGTGCGCATGGGAATGGCCCCACCCTGACACAGGCCCGGCGCTCGGCTCAATCACCCCGCAGGCCCCGTTTGGACTACGCGACGCGACGTGTTATGCTGCCAAAATGATCAGATTGCGACACATCATAACGTTTTTGCGCCTAAGTCTACCGATCCTGGTTGGATCGGTGCTTCCGCTTCACGCGCTGGCTGCGTCGACACAGGCGGCGGCCACGACGACCCAGTCGGTCCTGGCCATGGCCCCGGCTGGGACGCTGACCTACGACGTCCTGCGCGAGGGCGAGCGGATCGGGACCCACATCGTCTCCTTCGAGCGCAGGGGCGAAGAGCTGACCGTGCGCACCGAGACCAATGTGGAATTCACGGCCTACATTATCTTCGACGTCGACTGGACCCACCAGGCGGTGGAGATCTGGGAGGACGGCGGCCTCAAGGAATTCACCTCCTTCACCAACGAGGACGGCCGCAAGCGTCAGGTGCACGCCCAGCGCAACGGCGACCGGCTCATCGTGGAAAGCACGGGTGGCCATCGCGAGTTCGCCGCCGACGTTATCCCCGGCACCCTCTGGCACCCCGACACCGTCCGCCGGGACCGGATCCTCGATCCCATCAAGGGCCGGCTGCGCAAGGTCACGGTCACCGACCGGGGCGTCGAGCAGGTGGAGGTCGACGGCCGCAGCATCGAGGCGCGGCATTACCGGATGCGCGGCGATCTGAAGCGCGATTTCTGGTATGACCGCGACGGCACCGTGGTGAAGGTCGAGTTCCCGATCTCCGACGGCAGCGAGGTGACCCTGCTGCTGCGGTGAGGGCCGTCGATTTCGGCCGCTTGCGGCCGGAGCGATGAATCCTGATATAGTGGATTGGGAGGTTGGCGGCGGACGGGCGCCTCGCCAACCCGGTCAGGTCCGGAAGGAAGCAGCCGTAACGAGTTGCGGCCCGGGTCGCCAGTCCAGCCTCCCGCCTGCGGCCATCCGGGCCGCTTTGAGACAAAGCCCCTCCTGATATCCTCGGAGCCGATGTCCGCCGAAGCCGAGACCGCCGCTCCCTACCGCGTGCTGGCGCGCAAATACCGTCCCGCCCGCTTCGAGGAGCTGATCGGGCAGGAGGCGATGGTGCGGACCTTGAGCAACGCCATCCGCACGGGCCGGCTTGCGCATGCCTTCATGCTGACCGGCGTGCGCGGGGTGGGCAAGACCACCACCGCCCGGATCATCGCCCGCGCGCTCAACTGCGTGGGTCCGGACGGCACCGGAGGGCCGACCGTCAGCCCCTGCGGCCAATGCCAGCACTGCACCGGCATCGCCGAGGACCGCCACGTCGACGTCATCGAGATGGACGCGGCCAGCCGCACCAGCGTCGAGGACATCCGCGAGCTGATCGAGGGCGTGCGCTACCGCCCGGTGATGGCGCGCTACAAGGTCTATATCGTCGACGAAGTCCACATGCTCTCGCGCAGCGCCTTCAACGCGCTCCTGAAGACGCTCGAAGAGCCGCCGCAGCACGTGAAATTCATCTTCGCCACGACCGAGATCCGCAAGGTGCCGGTCACGGTGCTATCGCGCTGCCAGCGCTTCGACCTGAGGCGCGTGGAGGCCGAGGTCCTGGCCGGTCACTTCTCCGCCATCGCCGGCAAGGAAGGCGTCGAGATCGAGCCGGCGGCCGCCGCCCTCATCGCGCGCGCGGCGGACGGGTCGGTGCGCGACGGGCTCTCGCTCCTGGACCAGGCGATCGCGCTCGCCGATGGGCGGGTGAGCGAGGCGCAGGTGCGCGCCATGCTGGGCTTGGCCGACCGCACCCAGGCCTTCGACCTGTTCGAGGCGGCCATGCGCGGCGATGCGCCGGCCGCGCTCGCATCGTTCGCGGCGCTCTATGCGGCGGGCGCCGATCCGGCGCTGGTGCTGCAGGATTTGCTGGAACTGACTCATTGGGTCACGCGGGTGAAGCTCGCCCCGTCGGCGGCGGCCGATCCGACCGTGCCGGAGGCCGAGCGCGTGCGCGGGCAGGCGCTGGCCGAGCGCCTCTCGATGCCGGTGCTGGCGCGCGCCTGGCAGATGCTGCTCAAGGGCCTGGCCGAGACGCAGACCGCGCCGCATCCGGGCCAGTCGGCCGAGATGGTGCTGGTGCGCCTGGCCTATGCCGCCGACCTGCCGAGCCCGGCCGATCTCGTGCGCAAGGCGGGCACGTCGCCTGCTCCCGCCGCGCCTGCAGGCGGCTCCGGCGAGCGCAGGACGGCGCGCGCGCCCGAGCCGGTGGCGAGCGCTCCGGTGGCGAGCGCGTCGCGCGCTCAGCCGGTCGCGGAGACCTCGAGCGGAAACCGGAGCACGGCCCTGGCCCGCTCCGCCCCGCAGCCCGAAGCGCTGGCCGAACCGGCGGGGGCGGCCGAGCCTCTGCCGCAGCCGGACAGCTTCGCCGCGGTGGCCCAGCTCTTCGGAGAGAAGCGCGAGGCGATCCTGCACGCGCATATCCGCAACAACTTGCACCTCGTCCGCTTCGATGTCGGCCGCATCGAGGTGCGCCCGACCGAGCATGCCCCGCCCAACCTCACCAACCGGATGGGCGAGCTCCTGACGAAGTGGACGGGCCGCAGATGGGTCGTGAGCGTTTCCCGGGATGAGGGCGCCCAGACGCTGAGCCAGGCGGCGGCGCGGGAGGCCGAGCGCATCTTGAGCGAGGCGGCCGCGCACCCCCTGGTCAAGGCGGCCCTGGAGACCTTCCCGGGAGCGGCGATCGAGGCGGTCCGGGACTTGGGGCCGGCGATGGCGCGCCCCGAAGCGGCGGAAGGCGAGCGCGACGAATTGAGCGGAGAGCACGCATGAAAAATCTCGGCCAGATGTTGAAACAGGCCCAGGCGATGCAGGCCCGCATGGCCGAGCTGCAGGCCCAGCTCGAGCAGGTGGAGATGAGCGGCGCCGCCGGCGGCGGCATGGTCTCGGTCACCGTCAACGGCAAGGGCGAGGCACGGCAGGTGAAGATCGATCCTTCCCTCGCCGACCCCGAGGAGATCGAGGTCCTCGAAGACCTGATCGTGGCCGCCTTCAACGACGCCAAATCCAAGGTCGAGGCGCATGTCAGCCAAGAGATGTCGAAGCTGACGGGCGGGCTCAATCTTCCGGGCGGCATGAAGCTGCCGTTCTGACGCCTTGACCGGCGGCGCACTCGAGCGGCTGATCCAGATCCTGGCGCGCCTGCCGGGCCTGGGCCCGCGCTCTGCGCGGCGCGCGGCCCTGCAGCTCGTCAAGAGGCGCGAGGTGGCGCTGTTGCCGCTCGTCCAAGCCCTGGAGGAGGTGGCGCGCACCGTCCGGCCCTGCCGCATCTGCGGCAATCTCTCGGAGGCGGATCTCTGCGAGGTCTGCGCCGACCCCGAGCGCGATGCGAGCCAGATCTGCGTCGTCGAGGACGTTGAGGACCTGTGGGCGCTGGAGCGGGCCGGCGCATTCAAGGGCCGCTACCATGTGCTGGGCGGCACGCTTTCCGCGCTCGACGGCATCGGCCCCGACAAGCTCTCCATCGGCCCGCTCTTGTCCCGGCTGCGCCAGGGCGGCGTCAAGGAGGTGATCCTGGCGCTCGGCGCGACCGTCGACGGGCAGACCACGGCCCATTACGTCGCAGACCGGCTGGCCGAGCTTCCGATCGCGGTCACGCGCCTCGCGCACGGCGTTCCGGTCGGCGGCGAGCTGGACTACCTCGACGAAGGCACGCTCACCGCCGCCTTCAAGGCGCGGCGGAGCCTTTAGCCGGCTGCTCCAGCCGGTAGAGGATGAAGTTCCGCCGCTCCGCGAAGCGGACCCAGCCCTCCTCCTCGGGCTCGGGTCCCAGCGCGCGATGGACGTACCAGTCCCAGTCGGCGAACCAGCGCACGCCCTTCGACTTCAGATAGCCGGTCGCCCGCCCGGCATGGGCATGCGCTTCGGGATTGACCTTGCCGTCCATGTTCAGCACATGCGCCCGGAAGAAGCCGAGCGTGCCGGACTGGCCCGCCGCCACCCACTCCTCCGCCGGCACATGGGCGCGCACCAACTCGACCTGGTCCCAGAACATGATAGTGCCGAAATAGGTGAGGCTGCCCTGCCAGGCGACGCGCGAGGCGGTCAGCACGGGGCTCGCCAGCAGCGGCAGCGCCAATGCGAGCAGCGCGGCGCGGCGGAGCGGCAATCCCGCGACGAGCAGCGCCGGCCCGACGATGCCGATCAGGCTCAGCGGCGCCAGATACCGCGCATAGAACCAGAAGGCGATGGAGGAGAAGCCGTACCAGAGCACCAGGCTCGCCATCGCCATGCCGAGTGCGATCGCGAACCGGTTCGAGCCCCCGGCCAGCGGCCGGAACCGCCGCGCCGAGGCGAGCGCGGCCACGCCCACCGCCGCGGCGCCCGCCAGAGGGATCCAGCTGGTCCCATCATCGAACTGCTGGGTCGGGGACAGCCAGGGCGCGAGCGTCTGGCCGAGCGCCCAGAGGATCCAGCGCCAGCGATAGGGATCCAGCGCCCAGAGCTGCTGCGCCTGGCCGCTGATCGGCATCGGCGAGCCGAAGGCGATCAGGTTGAAGGCCCACCAGGGCGAGGACACTAGGAACGCGATGCCGCCCAGCAGCGCCGCCCGCGCGAGCGCCCGCGCCGGTCCTCGGCGCCACGCCGCGATCAGCTCGACTCCGGCCAGGGCGACGGTGAGGAACACCGCGTCTATGCGGGTGAGGACCAGCAGACCCAGGAGCGCCCCGCACAGCGTAAGGCCGCTCCAGCGTTGCGGCAGCTCGCGCTGCCACAGCCGCCAGAGCAGCGCCGTCAGGAACAGCAGCAGCCCCGTCTCGAGCCCGTTGAAGTGGTTCAGCCAGAGCGGCAGCGCCGCCAGCGCGAGGACGGTGGCGAGGAGGCCCCGGAGCTGCCGCTCCCCGGTCTCGCCGGGGGCGGCGGCGGCAGCCACGCGCCCGAGGACCAGAGCCGTCCCGACGAAGGTCACCCAGCCGAACGCGGCTATCAGGCGCAAGGCCGGCAGCTCCGCTCCGCCGGCGACGGCGAAGGCGGCCGCTTGCAGGAAGGTGACCAGGGGCTGGAACCCGTTGGTCAGCCCGGAGCCCTCCAGCCGCGGCCCGTTCCCGTCGGCGATCTCTCGGGCGATCTGCAGGCTGTAATATCCGTCCTCGGTGAAGGGCGGGAGGATCAGGGCTGAATCCGGCCGCAAGGGCGCCGCGAGGGCCGCCGCGGCAAGCAGTACGGCCGCGGCCAGCAGCGCCCACCTCAACAAAATTCGGTCAAAATGGCGTAGCATCCTCCCGGCCGACG
>JAREAF010000113.1 GCA_029240475.1 Rhodospirillales bacterium
TCGGCAGGGACCAGACGATCGAAAAGGTGGCCCGAGCCTTGTTCGGAACGCTCACGGCGGGAACGGATCGGGCCCCGTCCCGTAGCATCGAAGCCGCTCGGGTGCTGGTTTGCTGTAGCGCAGTCAAACCGCCTGATTGGCTCATGTCGCTTTGGAGTTCCGGGATCTCTTTTGTTGCGCGAGCTTGTCCTGCAGCCTGAGCCAGCCGAACACTGCCGGCATGAACCAGGCCTTGCCCGTAAAGAATGGCACCGCAGGCGGGGGGCGGAAATCAAGGGCCGAGCCGCCTGCGGAGTCGCCGAGGATCTGGCGCGCGGCCTTCTGGCCGGCCCAGCGCGCCCAGACCACGCCCGAGCCGCAATAGCCGCCCGCGTAGCGAAGGCCCTTGCGCGTGAACATGCGCGGGATCATGTCCCGGTTCATCGCGACATGGCCGAACCAGCTGTGCGTGATCTCCGTCTTGTCGAGCACGGGGAAGACGTCGACGAGCGCGCGCCGCAGGTTCTCGGTCGGCCAATCCGGATCGCCGGCGATCGTGCCGTCGCGGCCGCCGAAGAGGATGCGGGTGCCGTCCGGAGACGGACGGTAATAGTAGTGCAGCTTGCGCGTCTCGCCGCACATCATCCGGCGCGGCATCAGCTCGCCCATGAGGTTCGGCGAGATCGGCGCGGTGGCGATGATCCGGCTTCGGACCGGCACGAAACGCCGCCGCAGCCACCGGTCGGCGGTATCGGTATAGCCGTTGACCGCAACGAGGGTGTCGCGCGCCCTGACCTTCCCGCGCGCCGTCGTGACGACATGGGCGTCTCCGTCCGCGGCCATGCCCTCGACGGCGGTCTCGCCGTGGATTGTCGCGCCGGCCTCAACCGCGAGCCTCAGCATGCCGGCAAGGAGCTTTGCCGGGTGGAGGCCGCCGATGTCCATCCGCACGGAACCTCCATAGTAGAATTTTGTGCCGAGCACGGAGTGCTGCTCGCTCCTCGGCACCGCATACGCCTCGATACCGAGGACCCGGTTGAGCATCTCGGCGTCCCTGGCGAGCCGCTCGTAGTCGCCCGGCGCGGAAGCGCCGCTGAAACGCCCGGTCAGGGCGAAGTCACACGCGACCTTCTCCGTCTCGACGAACCGGTAAAGGTCCTCGCGCGCGGCCTTACCCTCGGCCAGGATCGCAAGCGCCCGCTCCTCGCCGAAGCGCTTGATCAACTCGGCTTGGCTCGGACGCAAATTTCCGCTGGTGATGCCGCCGTTGCGGCTGGAGGCGCCCTCGCCCGGCCGCATCTTCTCGAAGACCTGCACCGAGCGCCCGGCCCGCGCGAGCGTGATCGCCGCGCTCAGCCCCGTGTACCCCGCGCCGACGATGACGACGTCGCTTGTCGGCGCGACCGGCTTGTGGTCGGTCGGCGCGAGAGGGGCCTCCTCCCACCAGTAAACATCGTTCTTGCCCATCCGTCTCTCCTTGCCTTGGGTTCTCGTTGGCCGCGGCGGTCCTGCGCGATCACGCTCAGCCCGGCGCTCTTAGCCTCAGATCGTCGCGGATGCAGGCCTTGAAATGCCCAGGCGCCACTTCGCGCAGCGGCGGTCGCGCCTCGCCGCAGGCTGGCAGCGCGTAGGGGCAGCGGGTCCGGAAGGAGCAGCCTGAAGGTGGGTTAACCGGGCTCGGGATGTCCCCGGCGAGCACGATCCGCTCGCGTTTGAAGGTTGGATCGGGAATGGGGGCGGCCGAGAGCAGCGCCTCGGTGTAGGGATGTCGCGGATTGCCGAACAGCTCGCGCGTTTCGGCTAGCTCCACGAGCCGGCCGAGATACATCACTGCGATCCGGTCGGAGATGTGGCCGACCACTGCGAGATCGTGAGCCACGAAGAGGATGGTGAGACCGAGGCGGCGCTTCAGCTCGACGAGCAGGTTTACAACCTGGGCCTGGATGGACACGTCCAGCGCCGAAACCGGCTCATCCGCGATCAGCAGTTCCGGGCCGGTCATCAGCGCGCGCGCGATACCGATCCGCTGCCGCTGCCCGCCGGAAAACTCGTGCGGATAACGCGCTGCGTGCTGCGGCAGGAGCCCGACGAGACGCAGCGCCTCCTCGATCTTGTCGCGCCGGTCCGAGCGGGAGGCAGCGCGCCCGTGGATCTCGAGCGGCGCTGCAAGGATGCCCTCGACGGTCATGCGCGGGTTGAGCGACGCGTAAGGGTCCTGGAAGACGAGCTGCATGCGCTGGCGGAACGGCCGCATCTGCCGCCGCGAGAAATGCGTGATGTCCGTCCCCGCAAAGCGGATGGTGCCGGCGGTCGGCACGGTGAGCCGCAGGACGGAGCGCCCGACGGTGCTCTTGCCCGATCCCGATTCCCCCACGAGGCTCAGCACCTCTCCCCGGCGAACATCGAACGACACCCCGTCGACCGCCTTCACGACCTCGCGCGCACGGGAGAGCAGCCGGCGCCGCAGCGGAAACCATTTGTGGAGATCGCGTACCTCGAGAAGCGCTTCGGGCTGCTTCACGGCGGCGCCCCTTCGGCGAGGCTCGCCCAACGCGCGCAGCGGACGAAATGCTCCGCGCCGGCGCCTTCGAGGAGGGGCACGCGCGCGTCGCACAGCTCCGGCACGCGATGCGCGCAGCGGGGCGCGAAGCTGCAGCCCGGCGGCAGCGCGAGCGGATCGGGCACGTTGCCCGGAATCGCTGCGAGCTCGTCGCAGCGGCGGCCGGCGAGGTCGAGGCGAGGCACCGATCGGAGGAGCCCCTGCGTGTAGGGCATGAGCGGCCTCTTGAAGAGCGGCAGCACGGCGGCCTCCTCCACCACCCGCCCGGCGTACATGACGATGACGCGGTCGGCGATCTCGGCCACCACCCCGAGGTTATGCGTGATGAAGAGCAGCGCCATTTGCGTGCGTTGCTGCAGGTCGTGCAGCAGCTCGAGGATCTGCGCCTGGATCGTGACGTCGAGCGCCGTGGTCGGCTCGTCTGCGATCAGAAGCACCGGTTCGCAGGAGAGCGCGATGGCGATCATGACGCGCTGGCGCATGCCGCCGGACAGCTGATGGGGATAGCTCGACATCCGCCGACGCACGTCAGGGATGCCCACGAGGTCGAGTAGCTCGGCGGCGCGATCGAGGGCGCCGCGCTTGCTCAGCGCGCTATGGAAGCGGACCGCCTCCGCGATCTGATCCCCGATCTTGTGCACGGGGTTGAGCGAGGTCATCGGCTCCTGGAACACCATGGCCGCGGCGGAGCCACGAAGCTCGCGCATCCGCGCCTCGGGCAGGGCGAGGAGGTCATGCACGCGCCTGTCGCCTGCCCGGAGCCGCACCCGGCCCTCGATCCGACATTGGGGCGCCGGCGGCGTCAGGCGCAGGATAGCGAGGCTGGTGACGCTTTTCCCGGACCCCGACTCGCCGACCATCGCGAGAGTCTCGCCGCGCCGGACCTCGAACGACACCTCGCGCGCGGCCGGAACGATCCCCTGCGGCGAGACGAAGCTGACGCTGAGATCCTCGACGTCGAGCACGACGTCCTCGGCCATGGAGGCCGCGCTTCGGGTGACGGGCGCCATCGCAGGAACCAGCGCCGGAGTGGCCGTCATCTTGCATCCGTCCTTGGATCGAGCGCGTCCCGCAAGCCGTCGCCGATGAAGTTGAAGCTCGTGACCGCAAGCGTGATCATCGCGCCCGGGAGCATGGCGAGCCACGGCGCGCTGGTCAGATAGCCCTGCGCGTTGTCCAGCATGTTGCCCCAGCTCGGCGTCGGCGGCTGAATGCCGTAGCCGAGAAAGCTGATGTAGGATTCGGCGAGGATCGCATGCGCCACGTTCAAGGTCGCCGCGACGACGATCGGGGCGATCGCATTCGGCAGCAGCTCCCGGATCATCACGCGCGCGTCGCTTGCGCCGAGCGCTTCGGCGGCGACGGCGAAGTCGCGCTCGCGCAACGCCTTGATCTGGGCCTCGACGATGCGGGCGACCTCCATCCAGGCCGTGAACGCGATCAGCAGGATGATCGTCTCCACGCCCGGGTGGATGAAGGCGGAGACGGCGAGCAGCAGGAAGATGCTGGGGAAGCACAGCATGGCGTCAACGAAGCGCATCAGCACCGCGCCGATCGCGCCGCCATAATAGCCGGCGACCAGCCCCACGCAGACGCCGATCACCATGCTGATCGCCATGGCGGCAAAGCCGACCGCGAGCGAGATCCGGCCGGCCATGAGCAGGCGGGCCAGCATGTCGCGCCCGAGCTGGTCGGTGCCGAGCACATGCGCGCCGCTCAGCGGCGGGGCGAAGCGCTGGCGTATGTCGATGAAGGTGTCGGTGAACGGCAAGAGAAAGGGGCCGACGATGCAGGCGAGCGTCAGGACGAGGATGGTCACGGCGCCGAAGACGGCAAGGCGGTGCCGGCGGAAACGCCGCAGCGCGGGGCTGTCCCAGCGGCTCGTCAGCGCCGGTTTGGCGGGAGGTCCGTCGATGGCTCCGACGGGCGAAGTCATGGGCGGCTCGTCCTCACGCGGTCCGGATGCGCGGGTCGGCGACGCCGTAAAGCAGATCGGCCAGGAGGCTGCCGAGCAGCACCAGCATCGCGGTGAACATCAGGATGCCCATAACGGTCGGGTAGTCGCGGTAGCCGATCGAGTCGAGGAACAGACGCCCCATCCCCGGCCAGGTGAAAACGGTCTCCGTCACCAGGGCGCCGCTCAGCAGCGTCGGGAGATGGAGTCCGGCGATGGTGATCATCGGCAAGAGAGCGTTGCGCACTGCATGCTGAAACAAGATGCGCCGCTCCGGGATGCCCTTCGAGCGGGCGGTCCGGATATAATCATGGTTGATGACGTCGAGCATCGAGGAGCGCATGTAGCGGCTCCACACCGCCGTGCTGACGAGGGCGAGCACGATGCAGGGCCCGATCAGGTGGTGCAGGCGGTCGGACCAGGAGCCGTCGCCGATGGTATAGCGGTTGCCGGCCGGCAGCCATCCTAACCCGACCGAGAAGACATAGATGACGACGAGCCCGAACCAGAAGGTCGGGATCGACAAGGCGATCATCGCGCCGACGGTCGCGAGCGTGTCGAAAACTGAATAGCGCCGGATCGCGCCGAGCACGCCAATCCAGCAGCCGATCATCATCGCTAGGAGCGTCGAGCTCAGCATGAGCTCGAGCGTCGCCCCGAGATGGGAGCCGATCACCCGCAGCACCGGCTGCTTGTCGCGGTAGGAGACGCCCCAATCCCCCTGCAGCAGGCGCCACAGCCATTCCGCGTACTGGACCGGCAATGGCCGGTCGAGCCCCATCTGCCTCGCGACGCGATCGAGGTCCTCCTGGGTCATGTCGCCGGTCGCGGCGAACTGCGACAGCGGGCCGCCCGGCGCGAGGTGCAGGATCGAGAAGCCGATGATCGACACGATCAGCAGCAGGACGCCGGCTTGGCCGACGCGGCGCGCTAGGAAGCTGCCCACCTCGAGACGCTCCGGGGCGCGCCCGTTGCGACGCTCAGCGGGCCCAGTACCACTTGCTCATGTTCCAGGTGTTCTGGCGCGCATTGATGTTCGGCCTGAAGCCGACCAGCCCCTCCTTGTAGCCCTCGACCGGCGCGTACTGGAAGATCGGCAGGATCGGCAGCTCATCGCGGACGATCTCCTGGAGACGATGGTAAATCTTCGTGCGCTCCTGCCGGTCGAAGCTCGTCTGCCCCGCAGCGAGCAGCCGGTCGACCTCCGGGTTGACGTATTGCATGTAGTTGCCGCCGCTGCCCCCCTTGACCGGGATCGACTCGCTCGAGAAGCGCGTCGCGGGATCGGGATCGGTCACCGTCCTGAACGCCGTGCCGACGAGCAGCGCCTGGAACTTGGAGCGGACATAGAACTCGCCCCAGATGACCGCCGCCGGCATGTTGTTGATCTTCATCGACGCGCCGATCTGCTGCCAGTCCTGCATCAGGAGCTGCTGGCATTGCTCGCGGATCGCCGTGCCGGTCGTGGTCGACAGCGCGAACTCGAGCGGCACGCCATTCTTCTGGCGGATCCCGCGCGCGCCGCGCTTCCAGCCGGCGTCGTCGAGCAGCTTGTTCGCCTTCGCGATGTCGTAGCTGTGGGGCGGAAGGTTGGGGTTGTAGGCCCAGGACTCCTTCGGCGCGAAGGACTCGGTCGGCCGGTGAAGGCCGTAATAGATCACGTCGATGATCGCCTGCTTGTTGATCGCGTGATAGAGCGCCTGGCGGACCGCTTTCTCCGACAGCGCCGGCAGCTCGAGGTTCGGCATGATGATCTCGAGGTTGCCGCTCGGGTTCGCTACGACCTTGCGGCCGGGTAGCTTCACCGCTTCCTCGTAAAAGTTCGCCGGGATGCCCTGGCCGATGGTGAGGTCGACTTGGCCGGTCCGGAACTGCGCGTAGAGCGCGGTGAGATCCGGGATGTACTTGAACACCGCCTTCTCGAGGTACGGTCCCGGCAGGAAGTAGCGCTCGTTCGCGACGAAGGAGATGTGGTCGCCCGCGACGCGTTCGCTCCAGCGGAACGGCCCGGTGCCGACCGGCGCATTGTTGAACGCCGCGGTATTCGGATCGCTCGCCTTGCCGAGGATATGCTTCGGCACGATGAAGGTGTTGGCGAGGAGCGCGAGGTAAGGCGAATAGGCCTTCTCCATGCGCCACGAGATCTCGTGCGGACCCTTAACCACGATGTCGCGCACCAAGCTGTGGCCCTGGCGCGTCCGGGCCCGGAAGCCCGGCGAATTGATCAGCTCGAGGCTGAACTTCACGTCCTCGGCCGTGAAGGGCTCGCCGTCGTGCCACACGACGCCCTCGCGCAGGCGCACCTTCCAGGCAAGGCCGCCGTCCGAGATGCCGCCGTTCTCGACCGTCGGCACTTCGGCGGCGAGTTCGGGGATGAGGTTCCCCTCCGGGTCCGGATTCCAGAGCGCGTTGAAGACGTTCATCCAGACGCTCTCGTCCACCTCGATGCCGGGCATCAAGGGATTGAACACCGTCGGCTCCTGCGACAGGCCGACGATGACCTGTCCACGGCGGCCGGAAGGCGGAGGCGGCGTCTCCGCCTCGGCGGAGCGGGCGCCGAGAAGAGCTCCGGCGCCGAGGACGATGAACTCGCGCCGACGCAGCGAGGGTGCGGACAGGCGGCTTCGCTTGGCATTACGGTCGAGCTCGCTCATGGCTTGACTCCCTGTTGATGTCCCAGGCGTGAGGCTTCGGCCGTCGTACGGCGGAGCCCGGAATAAGCGCGGAGCCTGCCCGCATTCGGCTCAAAGCCCGAGCAGGCCGGGCAGGCCGCCGATGTCCTCGATCTCTTGGTAGCCGTAATAGGGCGTTGAGGGTTCATAGCCCCGATTGACGTACACCTTGTCGCGTATCCCGAGATCATGGGCGGACATCAGGTCATAGCGAAGGCTCGCCGAGACGTGGAGCACATCATCGGGCCGGCAACCGAGCTTGTCGAGCATATACTCGAATCCGCGCAAGCGCGGCTTGTAGGATTTGGCCTGCTCCGCCGTGAAGACGGCGTGGAACGGCGCCTCGAGCTTCTCGACGTTGGAGTGGATCTGCTCGTCGGCGGCATTCGAGAGGATGACGAGCGGGAATTCCTTCGCGACCCGCTTCAGCGGCTCAGGCACGTCCGCATGCGGTCCCCAGCTCGGGACGGCGTCGTAGAAAAGCCGGCTGTCCTCGTCGCGGAAGGCGATCTCGTGGCGAGCGCAGGTGCGGCGAACGGCGTTGGCCAGCACCTCCGAATAGGGCTTCCAGGCGCCGAGGACCTCGTCGAGCCGGTAGGCGGTGAAGTCCTTAACGAACTGCTCCATCCGGTCGCCCGGCACGCGCCCGGCGAAATGCTCGCGCGCGAGCTCCCCCATGCGGAATCGCGTGAGCGTCCCGTAGCAGTCGAACGTGATGAACTTGGGCCGGAGCTGCGACATGCCGGATCCTGGCCGGTGCCCCGCGGACGCCGGTTCCGCGGCAGGCGATGACATCGGCCTCCCCGGCATCCTAGCCGCGCGGCCACCGACGGAACCGCCGATCGCGGCACGGGACCGCGCATATACTGCCGAT
>JAREAF010000648.1 GCA_029240475.1 Rhodospirillales bacterium
CGTGGACTTGCCACAGCCGGATTCGCCCACGACCCCGAGGGTCTCGCCGGGCTTGAGGTCGAAGCTGACGCCGTCCACCGCCTTCACCGGGATGGTCTTGCCGAACAGCCCGCCGATCCGCACCGGGAAATGAACCTTGAGATCGCGCACGGACAAGAGCGCGGCGTCGCTCATGGCAGCCTCTCCAGATGGCAGGCCTTCGCGCGGCCCGGCGCGCCGATGTTGCGCAGGAGCGGCAGCTCCGGCTCGCACCGGTCGAAGGCGTAGGGGCAGCGCGGGCGGAACGGGCAGCCCGGCGGCAGCCGCTGCAGGTTCGGCGGCTGGCCGGCGATGGTCTCAAGGATGTCGGCGCGCTGCTCGTCCAGCCGAGGCATGGAGGCGAGCAGCCCGCGCGTATAGGGATGCTGGGGGTCGTAGAAGATCTCGCGAGCGGTGCCGGTCTCGACGATGCGGCCGGCATACATGACCATGACCCGGTCGGAGAGGCCCGCGACGACGCCCAGATCGTGGGTGATCAGCACGATCGCGGTGCGCGAGGTCTCCCTCAGCTGCTTCATCAGCTCGATGATCTGCGCCTGGATGGTGACGTCGAGCGCGGTGGTCGGCTCGTCGGCGATGAGCAGGTCCGGCTTGCACAGCATCGCCATGGCGATCATCACGCGCTGGCGCATGCCGCCGGAGAATTCGTGCGGATATTGATGGATGCGCTTCTCGGGCTCGGGGATGCGCACGCGGTCGAGCATGCCGATGGCGGCGTTGGTCGCCTCGCGCTCGCTCATCCCCTTGTGCTGGACCAGCACTTCGGTGAGCTGCCGGCGCACGGTGAGGTACGGGTTGAGCGAGGTCATCGGGTCCTGGAAGATCATCCCCATGCGCCCGCCGCGGATCGTGTTCAGCTCGGCGATCGGCATGCCGAGCAGCTCCTTGCCGCGATAGCGCGCGCTGCCGGTGGCCTGCCCGTTCTGGGCCAAGAGCCCCATGACCGTCATGAAGATCTGGCTCTTGCCGGAACCGGATTCCCCCACGACGCCTAGGGTCTCCCCCTCCTCGATCGCGAAGCTGATGCCGTTGACGGCCTCGACGATTCCTTCCGGCGTCGAGAAGCGGACCTTCAGGTCGGTGACTTCGAGGATCGGCTGAGGCATGTCAGCGATCCTTCGGGTCGAGGGCGTCGCGCAGCCCATCGCCGATGAAGTTGAAGCAGAACAGCGTCACGCCGAGGAAGATCGCCGGGTAGATCAGCGACCAGGGCGCGGTCTCCATCACCCGCGCGCCTTCCGAGATCAGCACGCCCCAGCTCGTCTGCGGCTCCTGCACGCCGAGCCCCAGGAAGCTGATGAAGCTCTCGGTCAGGATGACCGATGGCACCGTGAGGGTGATGTAGACCACCACCGGCCCCAGCGTGTTCGGGATGATGTGCCGGCGGATGATGTTGAAGGTGGAGACGCCGGAGGCGTGCGCCGCCTCGATGAACTCCTTGCGCTTGAGGCTCAGGGTCTGTCCCCGCACGATGCGGGCCATGTCCAGCCACTGCACCGCGCCGAGCGCCACGAAGATCAGCAGGATGTTCCGGCCGAAGAACACCACCAGCAGGATGACGAAGAACATGTAGGGGAGCGAGTAGAGGATGTCGACGGTGCGCATCATGACGGCGTCGACGCGTCCGCCGAAGAAGCCCGCGACCGCGCCCCAGATCACGCCGATCGCGAGGCTGACCAGCGTCGCCACGATGCCCACCATGAGCGAGACCTGGCCGCCAAAAAGAATGCGGGTGAAGAGGTCGCGCCCGTTCTCGTCGGTGCCGAACCAATGGGTCGTGCTGGGGGGCGTCGAGATGTTCTCCCAATCGATGTCGTCGATCGGATAGGGGCTGATCCAGGGCGCCGCGAAGCAGGCGAGCGAGATGAGGGCGAGCAGGATGGCGCTGGCCACCGCGGCCCGGTTGCGCAGCAGGCGCCGCCAGGCGTCCGCCCACAGGCTGCGACCCTTGATCGCCTCCTCGGGCGCGGAGAACGGACGTTCGGGCAATGTTGCGGTGGTCATCGGGCCGGGTCTCCGCGGTCAGTCATAGCGCACCTTCGGGTCGAGCCAGCCATAGATAAGGTCGACCAGCAGGTTCAGCAGGATGATGATGACGCCATAGAAGATCACCACTCCCAGCACCAGCGTGTAGTCGCGGTTGAGCGCGGCTTGCACGAAGTAGCGGCCGATTCCGGGGATGCCGAAGATCTGCTCGATGATGACCGAGCCCGTGATGGTGTTGGCCGTCCAGGGTCCCAGATAGGAAACGACCGGCAGCATCGCCGCCTTGACCGCATGACGGAAGAGCGTGATCCGTTCCGGCAGGCCCTTGGCGCGCGCGGTGCGCACGAAGTTCGAGCGCAGCACCTCGATCATGCTGCCGCGCGTCAGCCGCGCGATCACGGCGATCTGCGGCAGCGCCAGCGCGGTGATTGGAAGTATGGCATGGTGGCGTAGTCGATCGCGCTGTTCTGCCGCAGCGCGGCGATCGAGCCGATGGTCACGCCCAGGATGAAGGCGATGACCATGGCCGACAGGCCTATCTTCCAGCTGACCGCGAAGCCGCTCCAGATCAGTTCGCTGACGGTGAAGTCCTTGTATTGGAAGGAGGGTCCGAAATCACCCTGCAGCAGCCTGCCGAGATAGCGCCCGAACTGCATCCAGAGCGGCTCGTCGAGATGGTAGGCGCGCCTGAGATTGGCTTCGACCTCGGCCGTGACCTTCCGCTCCTTGTCGAATGGCCCGCCAGGCGCCAGCCGCATCATGAAGAAGGTGATGGCGATGATCAGGAACAGGGTCGGAACCGCGCCGAAGGCGCGCTTGACCGCGAACCGCAACATCTGAAGACCGATGCCTCCGCGACGCCCGATGGCCTCAAAAGAAACGGGGCTGCTCCCGCCTCGTTCGCGAGAACAGCCCCGCCCTTCCTATCAGCCGCCTATCAGCCCGAGACGGAGAGGTACCGGCTCAGCTGGTAGCCCAGCACATTGTCGACCCAGCCCTGCACCCGGTCGGCCACCAGATAGTTGTTGGTGTAGTGGTAGATCGGGATGATCGGCAGGTCGTCGAGGAAGACCTGCTCGGCCTGCTGCAGGATCTTGTTCCGCTCCTCCGGATTGGCGGTGACCGCCGCCTTCTTCATCAGCTGGTCGAACTCCGGATTATTGTATCCGGCGTCGTTGCGCTCGCCGGCGGTCGACAGGAACAGGTCGAGGAAGTTGGAGGCGTCGGCATAGTCGCCGATCCAAGCCGCGCGGACGAGCTCGAACTGCTTCTTGTCGCGGGTGTCGAGATAGACCTTCCACTCCTGGTTCGTGATCGCCGCATTAACCCCGAGGGTCTTCTTCCACATGCTGGCGATGGCGATCGCGATCTTCCGGTGGTTCTCGTTCGTGTTGTAGAGGATCTCCACGTTGAGCGGCTTGTCGGGACCGTAGCCGGCCTCGGCAAGCAGCTTCTTGGCCATCTCGTTGCGCTCGGCCTGCGACATCTTCGCATCGAAGGTCTGCGCCGGCTCGTAGCCAACGATGCCCGGCGGGACCCAGCTATAGGCGGGAAGCTGGCCGGCCTGGGTTATCTTGTCGACCAGGATCTGGCGATCAATGGCCAGCGCCAGCGCCTGCCGCAGCTTCAGATTGCTGCCCAGGGGCTCCTTGGTCAGGTTCACGACATAGTAGTAGGTCCCCAGATACGGGACGTTGTGATACTGCTTGGCGAGATTCTTCTTCACCCAGCCGATCTGGTCGGAAGGCACCGTCGAGGTGTGGTCGAGCTCGCCGGCGCGGAAGCGCTTGAACTCCTCGGCGAGATCTTCGATCGGGTACCAGACGACCTTGTCGATCTTGACGTTCGCCGCGTCCCAGAAGTTCGCATTCTTGGTGAGCACGATCCGCGACTGCGGGGTCCATTCGCTGATCGTGTATGGCCCGTTGGTGACGGAGTTGCCCGGACGGGTCCACTGGTCGCCATGCTTCTCGACGGTCGCCTTGTGCACCGGCCAGGAGATGCTGTGGGTCAGCAGCCCGAGGAAATA
>JAREAF010000114.1 GCA_029240475.1 Rhodospirillales bacterium
GCACTTCTCCGAATGACTGCGGCGCCATGGGCTGCCCGGCATCGCGGGTGTGGACACGCGCCGCCTGACGCGCCGGGTGCGCGAGGCGGGCGCGCCGAACGCGGTGCTGGTCCATGCGCCGGACGGCGCGATCGATCTCGACGCGGCCGAGGCTGAGGCGCGCGCCTGGCCGGGGCTCGAAGGCATGGACCTCGCCCTGGAGGTCACGGCCCGCCAGACCTATCAATGGGACGAGACGCTGTGGCGGATCGGCCAAGGCTATGGCCGGCTGCAAGAGCCCAAGCGGCACGTGGTGGCGATCGACTACGGCGCCAAGCGGACGATCCTGCGCAACCTCGCCGCGCTCGGCTGCCGGGTGACGGTCGTGCCTGCGACAGCCACGGCCGAGCAGGTGCTGCGGCACAAGCCCGACGGCGTCTTTCTCTCGAACGGCCCCGGCGATCCGGCGGCGACGGGGAGATATGCCGTGCCCGAGATCCGCAAGCTGGTCGACAGCGGCGTGCCGATGTTCGGCATCTGCCTTGGCCATCAGATGCTGGCGATCGCGCTGGGCGGCCGCACCGTGAAGATGCATCACGGCCATCGCGGCGCGAACCACCCGGTCAAGGACCTGGAGACCGGGAAGGTCGAGATCACCAGCCAAAATCACGGCTTCGTCGTCGATCCCAGCTCCCTGCCCGCGGGCGTGCGGGTGACGCATGTCTCCTTGTTCGACGAGACCAACGAGGGACTGGCGGTCGAGGGCAAGCCGGTCTTCTCGGTCCAGTACCATCCCGAAGCCTCGCCCGGCCCGCAGGACAGCCATTACCTGTTCCAGCGCTTCGTCGAGCTGATCGACGGGCGGAGGGGATGATCGCGAGCGCCGAGATGCAGGGGAATGGATCGGAGCGCGGTCACGTGAAGAAAACCCCCTCCCCCCTTGCGGGGGAGGGTGGGGAGGGGGGTCATCCACGCACGCTGGTCCTGGCCCGCAAGCTCCGCGCCGAAATGACGGATGCGGAGCGGAAGCTCTGGTCGCTGGTGCGCCGCAAGCAGCTCGAGGGCTGCCGATTTCGCCGACAGGTCCCGCTTGGACCTTTCGTGGCGGATTTTGCGTGCCTGCCGGCCCGATTGATCGTCGAAGTGGATGGCGGACAGCACGGCCTTCGCACCGAGCACGACGCACGCAGGACGAAGTGGCTGGAGCAGTTCGGGTGGCGCGTGTTGCGGTTCTGGAATGCGGACGTGCTCCGCGAACCTGAAAATGTGCTGGAGATTATCCGGCTGGCCTTGATCGACCCCCCTCCCCAACCCTCCCCCGATTCAGAAGCCAGATCACAGAAGTCAGAAGTCAGAATTCAAGAGGACTTTGCCATGATCCATTCTGGTTCCAACTTCCGCGCTTTGCCTTCTGATTTCTGGCTTCTGGCTTCTGGCTTCTGAATGCCCCGCCGCACCGACATAAGCTCGATCCTGATCATCGGCGCCGGCCCGATCGTCATCGGCCAGGCTTGCGAGTTCGACTATTCGGGCGTGCAGGCCTGCAAGGCCCTCAAGGACGAGGGCTATCGGGTCATCCTGGTGAACTCCAATCCGGCCACGATCATGACCGATCCGGGCTTGGCGCACGCCACCTATGTCGAGCCGATCACGCCCGCCCTCGTGGCGCGCATCATCGAGAAGGAGCGCCCGGACGCGCTCTTACCGACCATGGGCGGCCAGACCGCGCTCAACACCGCCCTGAAGCTCGCGCGCGACGGCACGCTGGCGCGGCTTGGCGTGGAGCTGATTGGCGCCAAGGAAGAGGCGATCGCCAAGGCCGAGGACCGGCTGCTGTTCCGCGAGGCGATGGAGCGGATCGGCCTCTCCTGCCCGAGGAGCCGGCTCGTCTCCAACATGGAAGAGGCGGTGCAGGCGCTGGACGAGGTCGGGCTGCCGGCGATCATCCGCCCCTCCTTCACCCTCGGCGGCACCGGCGGCGGCATCGCCTATAACCGCGCGGAGTTCGAGCAGGTGGTGGCGGGCGGGCTGCGCGCATCCCCCGTCGGGCAGGTCCTGGTCGAGCAGTCGGTGCTCGGCTGGAAGGAGTTCGAGATGGAGGTCGTGCGCGACCGCGCCGACAACGCCATCATCGTCTGCTCGATCGAGAATGTGGATCCGATGGGCATCCACACCGGCGACAGCATCACGGTCGCGCCGGCGCTGACGCTGACCGACAAGGAATACCAGATCATGCGCAACGCCTCGATCGCGGTGCTGCGCGAGATCGGGGTGGAGACCGGCGGCTCGAACGTCCAGTTCGCGGTCAATCCCGAGGACGGCCGGCTGGTCGTGATCGAGATGAACCCCCGCGTCTCGCGCTCCTCGGCGCTCGCCTCCAAGGCGACCGGCTTTCCGATCGCCAAGATCGCGGCCAAGCTCGCGGTCGGCTACACGCTCGACGAGCTGAAGAACGACATCACCAAGGTGACGCCGGCTTCCTTCGAGCCGACCATCGATTACGTCGTCACCAAGGTGCCGCGCTTCGCCTTCGAGAAGTTCCCCGGCGCCGAGCCCCTGCTCACCACCTCCATGAAGTCGGTGGGCGAGGCAATGGCGATCGGGCGCAGCTTCGCCGAATCCATGCAGAAGGCGCTGCGCTCGCTCGATATCGGGCTCGACGGCTTCACCGAGGTCGAGATCGCGGGCGCCGCCGACGGCCAGGGCGGCATCAACAAGGCCGCGATCGTCGCCGCGCTCGCGCGCCCGACGCCGGACCGCATTTTGGTCGTGGCGCAGGCCTTCCGACACGGACTCACGGTCGACGAGATCTACGCCGCCTGCCGCATCGATCCCTGGTTCCTGCGCGAGATCGAGGCGGTGGTCGCGGCCGAGCGCGAGATCGTCGAGCGCGGCCTGCCGGAAGACGCGGCCGGCCTGCACCGGCTGAAGCAGCTCGGCTTCTCCGATGCGCGCCTCGCCGCTCTCGGCGGGACAAGCGAGGCGGCGATCGCCGAGCGGCGCACGCGCTTGGGCATCGCGCCGGTCTTCAAGCGCATCGACACCTGCGCCGCCGAGTTCGCCTCGGAGACCCCCTATCTCTACTCCTGCTACGAGGGCGACGGCCTCGAGCCCGCCGAATGCGAGGCCGGCGTCAGCGACCGCGAGAAGGTGATCATCCTCGGCGGCGGCCCGAACCGCATCGGCCAGGGAATCGAGTTCGACTATTGCTGCGTCCATGCCGCCTATGCGCTGAAGGAGGCGGGCTATGAGACCATCATGGTCAACTGCAACCCCGAGACCGTGTCGACCGACTACGACACCTCCGACCGCCTTTATTTCGAGCCGCTGACCGCCGAGGACGTGATCGCCCTGGCGCGCGTCGAGCAGAGCCGCGGCAAGCTCAAAGGCGCGATCGTGCAGTTCGGCGGCCAGACGCCGCTCAAGCTCGCGGCGGCCATCGATCGGGCCGGCATCCCGATCCTCGGCACCTCCGCCGACGCGATCGACCTCGCCGAGGACCGCGAGCGGTTCCAGCGCCTGCTCGGAAGGCTCGGCCTGAAGCAGCCCGCCAACGGCACCGCGCGCTCGCCGGCGGAGGCGGAGAAAGTCGCGGCCGAGATCGGATACCCGGTGGTGATCCGCCCCTCTTACGTGCTCGGCGGCCGGGCCATGGAGATCGTGCACGATTCGGCCGCGCTGCAGCGCTACATGGCGACGGCGGTGAAGGTCTCGGGCACGAGCCCGGTGCTGATCGACTCCTATCTGCAGGACGCCTACGAGATCGACGTCGACGCGGTGTCGGACGGGCGCGAGGTGATCGTCGCCGGCATCATGGAGCATATTGAGGAGGCCGGGATCCATTCCGGCGACTCCGCCTGCTCGCTGCCGCCCTACTCGCTGCCCGCCGCGACCGTCGCCGAGATCGCCGAGCAGACCAAGGCGCTCGCGCTCGCGCTCGAAGTGGTCGGGCTCATGAATGTGCAGTTCGCCGTCAAGGACGGCGAGGTCTATGTGCTCGAGGTCAATCCGCGCGCGAGCCGCACGGTGCCCTTCGTCGCCAAGGCGACGGGGACGCCGTTCGCCAAGATCGCGGCGCGCGTCATGGCCGGCGAGCCGCTCGCCAACTTCCGCATCCAGCCGCCGCGCCTGAAGCATGTGGCCGTGAAGGAGGCGGTGTTCCCCTTCGCGCGCTTCCCCGGCGTGGACGTGATCCTCGGCCCCGAGATGAAATCGACCGGCGAGGTGATGGGCATCGATGCCGATTTCGGGCGCGCCTTCGCCAAATCGCAGCTCGGCGCCGGCCTCGACCTGCCTCGCTCGGGCAACGTATTCGTGTCGGTGAAGGACCGCGACAAGCCGGCGCTCGTGGCGCCCTGCCGCAAGCTGGTCGAGATGGGATTCGAGCTGGTCGCCACGCGCGGCACCGCCGCCTTCTTCCGCGAGGCGGGGCTGCCGGTGCGGCTCATCAACAAAGTGCTGGAGGGGCGGCCGCACATCGTCGACGCCATGAAGAGCGGCGAGATTCACCTGCTCTTCAACACCACCGAGGGCGCTCAGGCGGTCGCGGACAGCTTTTCGCTGCGCGAGACGGCGCTTTTGAACAATATTCCGTACTACACCACCGTCGCGGGGGCGAAAGCGGCGGTAGAGGCGATCCGCTGCCTCAGGGCCGGGGAGCTTGAAGTGGCTCCGCTACAGTCCTACTTTAGGGCGTCTTTCTGAACGTCGGTCGTCCGGTGCGGGAGGCGGAACTCGGGTCCGCAGTCCGGCTGGGGGCTTTTTCTGTTTTCCGTTGGGGCTCGGGATGAACAAGGTTCCGATGACGATGGAGGGCTTCCTGAGGCTCGAGGCCGAGCTGAAGCACCTGAAGAGCGTCGAGCGCCCGGCCGTCATCCGCGCCATCGCCGAGGCCCGCGACCACGGCGACCTGTCGGAAAACGCCGAGTACCATGCCGCGCGCGAGCGGCAGAGCTTCATCGAGGGCCGCGTCGCCGAGCTGGAGGACAAGATCGCCCGGGCGGAAGTGATCGACGTGTCCAAGCTGTCGGGAAAGCAGGTCACCTTCGGCGCCACCGTGACCATCGCCGACGAGGACACCGACGAGAAGCTGACCTATCAGATCGTCGGGCAGGACGAGGCCGACATCAAAGCCGGCCGACTCTCCATCGGCGCGCCCCTGGCGCGCGCCCTCATCGGCAAGTCGGTCGGGGATTCCGCCGAGGTGATGACGCCGAGCGGCGCGAAATCTTACGAGATCGTGCGCGTGCGCTTCCGCTGAGGCGGACCCGCCGGCCCGCTCCGCGCCGCTCACGAATCGCGCAGCATTTCCGCCTTGCCGCGGAGCAGGTACAGAATCGCCGCGCCGCTGACCAGGACCGCGAAGACCAGCAGATAGGACCATTCGGCCGGGCCGGAGTGCCCGACCGCCTCGATTCCCGCAGCCGACTCGAGCCAGGACCAGAACGGCAGCAAGAGCAGCGTGGCCGGCACGCTGAGCGGGACGGAAAGCAAGACGATCGCGACAAAGCCCAGCAGAATGCGAAGGGGGCGGCGCCCGCGGGCGCCGCCCCCTTTCCGCAGAGCCATCACGCCGTCTCGTAATCCTCGACCTCGGCCCCCTCGACCTCGATCGGCACGCCCGGCTCGTATTTGGACATGCGGATCGCCAGCGCCGACTTCACCTGGCTCACATTCGGAGCGGTGGTGAGCTGCGTGGTCAAAAATTTCTGGTACGCGTCCCAGTCCGTCGCCACGACCTTCAGCAGAAAGTCCGTCTCGCCGGCGAGCATGTGGCACTCGCGCACTTCCGGCCAGCTCCGCACCAGCTCCTCGAAGGCCTTCAGGTCGGCCTCGGCCTGACTGGCCAGCCCGACCTGCGCGAAGATTGTGACCCCGAATCCGAGCGCTTCCGGATTGATGTCCGCGTGATAGCCCCGGATGTATCCCGACTCCTCAAGCGCGCGCACGCGCCGAAGGCAGGGCGGCGCGGAAATCCCCGCGCGCTTGGCCAGGTCGACGTTGGTCATGCGCCCGTCGGCTTGTAAGTCGCGCAAGATCCGGCGATCGATCCGGTCCAGCTTCACCCGCCGCATTCAGTTCCCCCTAAAAAAAGCACGATAGAGCGGAAACTATATTACGGACACGCGCCCTGTCCAAGACATTCTTGGTGCAAGCCTGCGCCGAAACCTTATGCGCCCCGAGTAGTCGCCTTTCCGATTAATACCCGTTTTCCCGCGCCGCGGAGGCCATTGGCATTGCTCCACAATTCGGAGAAAGCGCGGGCGCGGGCTGCTTGTGCCGGGGTCCCTTCCCCCTTATGTTCTGGGCTCGCGCGGCCGCCCGCCGCACCTCCCGGAGAAGGTCTATGGCGCAAGAGCATGCGAGCAAGGTCCTGATCCTCGGCTCCGGGCCGGCGGGCTACACCGCCGCCATTTATGCCGCGCGCGCCAATCTGAAGCCGATCCTGGTGCAGGGCCTGCAGCCGGGCGGTCAGCTGACCATCACCACGGACGTGGAAAACTATCCCGGCTTCGCCGATCCGGTGCAGGGGCCGTGGCTTATGGAGCAGATGCAGAAGCAGGCCGAACATGTCGGCACGCGGCTTATTCTGGACATGATTACCTCCTGCGACCTGTCGCGGCGGCCGTTTCGTTGCGTGGGCGACAGCGGGGACAGCTATCTTGGCGAGACGCTGATCATCTGCACGGGCGCGCAGGCGCGCTGGCTCGGCCTGCCCAGCGAGAAGCGGTTCCAGGGCTACGGCGTCTCGGCTTGCGCCACATGCGACGGCTTCTTCTTCCGCGGGCGCGAGGTCGCGGTGGTCGGCGGCGGCAACAGCGCGGTGGAAGAGGCGCTGTTCCTGACCAACTTCGCCACGAAAGTGACGCTCATCCATCGGCGCGACCGGCTGCGCGCCGAGAAGATCGGGCAGGACCGGTTGTTCCGCAATCCCAAGGTCGAAGTGATCTGGAACAGCGTGGTGGAGGAGGTGCTGGGCGCCGACAACCCGCCCGGCGTGACGGGGCTCAAGCTGAAGAACCTCGTCACGGGCGCGAGCAGCCAGATCGCGGTGGACGGGCTCTTCGTGGCCATCGGGCACGATCCGGCCACGCAGCTCTTCCGCGGCAAGCTGGCCATGGATGCGGAAGGCTACATCCAGACCACCCCCGACTCGACGGCCACCAGCATCGCGGGCGTGTTCGCAGCCGGCGACGTCAAGGATAAGGTCTTCCGCCAGGCGGTGACGGCAGCCGGGATGGGCTGCATGGCCGCGCTGGAGGCCGAGCGGTTCCTGGCCGTCGAAGAGGACGCCTCCGCCGCTCAAGCCGCCGAATAAGGCAGGAGCCCGGTTCCGAGGACTCGCGCCCATGATGGACTGGGACAAGCTGCGGATTTTCCATGCCGTCGCCGAGGCGGGCAGCTTCACGCACGCGGGCGAGATGCTGAATCTCAGCCAGTCCGCCGTCTCGCGCCAGATCAGCGCGCTGGAGGAGAGCCTGAACGTGCCGCTGTTCCATCGGCACGCCCGCGGCCTCATCCTGACCGAGCAGGGCGAGCTGCTCTATCGCACCGCGCACGAGGTGTTCGCGAAGCTTGCGATGGCCGAGGCGCAGCTGACGGAGAGCAAGGAGCGACCCCGCGGTCCCTTGAAGGTCACCGCCACGGTGGCGCTCGGCTCGACCTGGCTCACCCCGCGGATAAAAGAGTTCCTGGAGCTCCACCCCGAGGTGACGGTCGAGCTGGTGCTGGACGACCGCGAGCTCGATCTGGGCATGCGTGAGGCCGATGTTGCGATCCGGATGGTGCCGCCGCGCCAGCCCGACCTGATCCAACGGCATCTGATGACGGTGCATTTCAACATCTACGCGGCCGCCTCCTATGTCCGGCGGCGCGGGATGCCGAAGACGCCGGAGGAGCTCGATGGCCACTCCCTCATCGTCTATGGAGAGGAG
>JAREAF010000115.1 GCA_029240475.1 Rhodospirillales bacterium
GGCTCGTCGGGATCGATCAGCATCTTGAGCATGGCCTGCGCGTGATAGACCCCGGTGCGCCCCAGCGCGCCATAGACCATGACCCCGAGGCCGCCGCCCGGCGCCAGCGCCCGGGCCAGCGCGGCCAAGCCCGCGGCGGGATCATCGAGGTGATGGAGCACGCCGCAGCAGTCGATATAGTCGAAGGTGCCGAGCCCGAGCCGCTCCAGCTCCTCGATCGCGCCGTGCCGGAATTAGATGTTCCGCAGCCCGCGGACTTCTGCGCGCGCGGCGGCGATTGCCTGGGCCGATGCGCTCATGTCGAGGTGAAGGATGTCCGCCGGCGCGCCGAGATGGGCGAGCTGTTGCGCCAGCATGATGGCCCCGTCGCCGGTGCCGCCGCCGGCGAAGAGCGCGCGGAAGGGGCGGCCGAAATCGCGCCGTCCGCCGAAGATGTAGTGATTGATCTCGAGGATGTGGCTCGGCGAGCCTTGGATCAGCCGCTTTCGCTCATCTGTCGGGTCGCGCGCGGGATAGGGATAGGCCTCGTACTGGGCCCGGACCGGATCGCTCATTCCTTCAAGGTGAGCACCAGCTTGCCGGTCGCCCGCCGCTCCTTGAGCGATTTCAGCGCCTCGGCGGTCTCGCCCAGGGGCAGCCGGTGCGACACATGCGGCTTCAGCAGGCCCTGGCTCCACCAGCCGATCAGCTCGGCGAAAGCGGGCGCGAGCAGTTCCGATGCGTGCTTGCGATAGGAGCCCCACCAGAAGCCGAGCGCCGAGGCGTTCTTCACCAGCAGGATGTTGGCCGGGATCTGCTGGACCCGCCCGCCGGCGAAACCGATCACGACGACCCGCCCGCCCCAGGCGACGGTGCGGAACAAGGCATCGAAGGTGTCGCCGCCGACCGGGTCGAACGCGACCTCGATTCCAGGCTTGCCGAGCTTCTGCGCAATGTCCTTGAGGCGGCCGCGCAGATCCTCCACGCGATAGTCGATCACATGGTCTGCGCCCCTGGCGGCGGCGAGGGCCAGCTTGTCCACGCCCGAGGCTCCGGCGATCACGGTCGCGCCGAGCGCCTTGCCCACCTCCACCGCGGAGAGGCCGACGCCCCCCGCCGCGCCGGTCACGAGCAGCAGCTCGCCGGGCCTGAGGCCGGCGCGCCAGCGCAAGGCGCCGTAGGCGGTCCCGTAGGCAATGGGAAAGCCTGCGGCGGTCGCGAAATCCATATCGTCGGGGATCGGGAAGACGTCGCTCTCGCGCGCCACCGCCTGCTCGGCGAACCCGCCATGGTCGAGCACGGCCATGACGCGTTGGCGCGGGCTGAGCCGCTTCACGCCCTGTCCGATCGCGCGCACGGTGCCCGCCACCTCCAGCCCCGGGACGAACGGCAGCTGCGGCTTCTCCTGATACTGGCCCGCGACCATGAGAATGTCGGCGAAATTCACGCCGGCGGCATGGACGTCGATCATGACCTGGCCCGGCCCCGTGGTGGGGGTCGCCAGATCGTCGATCGTCAAAGTCTCCGGTCCGCCCCAAGCGCGGCAGATCACCGCACGCATGGCACCTCTCGTCCTTTGAGTCTCACGGGCAAACGTCCGGTGCCGCGTCCCATCGCGTTCGCACCACCCCCGGAAGGCCGGCGGACGGCGCCCAAGCCGCCATCCTTCTCCCGCCTCGACGCTGGTTCATATAGTGCCTCGGCCAAGTACGATCCAGGGCTCCGGCGCCGATCAGGCCGCATTCACCCGGATCGAGCCGACAAGGCGGCCGGCACGGTTGAAGATGGAGGGATGCAGGCGGTCGGCAAGCGCCTGCCGGCTGGCTTCGTTCAAGGCCCCGAACCGTTCCAGCAGATGCGCCATGGCGGCTTCGGACGCGCGCCCCGCGCCGTCCGCCGCCTTCAAGGCGATGCCGATGCCCTGTTCGGGCAGCGCGGCGCAGAACACGCCCTCCGCGCCGGTCTTGACGAAGGCGCGCTCGCCCGTCTGCGCCATCACTTCGGTGCAGAAGCGCCCGGTCCCCGCCACCATGAAGGGCTCCGCCGCCACGGCGCTGCGGATGCGCTTGGCCGCGTCACGGCGCTCCTCGGGCAGGCCGGCGGGATCGGCCAGGCGCGCCATCCCAAGCGCCAGGCTCTCCAATGGGATGCCGATGGTCGGGATGCCGCAGCCGTCGATGCCGGTGGGCGCGCGTGCAAGCTCGACCCCGCACATCTCCTCGAGGGCGCGCGTGACGCGCCGCTGCACCGGGTGATCGGCCCCTATGTAGCCCTTGGCCGGCTCGCCCTTATGCCGCGCCGTGGCCAGGAACCCGGCATGCTTGCCCGAGCAGTTGTTGTGCGCGGGGCTCGGGCGCCTGCCCTCGCGGATGAGCGCCGCGGCGCTCGGCTCGTGATAGGGCATGTGGCTGCCGCATTCGAGATCGGAAGCGGAGAGCCCCATCCGCTCCAGCCAGGCCAGCACGGTGTCGACGTGGCGCGGCTCGCCGTTGTGCGAGGCGCAGGCGAGCGCCAGCTCGGCGTTGCCCAAGCCCCAGCGGTCGGCGGCGCCGGTCTCGACCAGCGGCAGCGCCTGCAGACCCTTGATCGCGGAGCGCGCATAGACCGGCGCTTCGACGGCGCCGCGGCAGGCGAGGCGCCGTCCGGCGGCATCCACCGCCGCGAAGGACACGGCGTGGCGGCTCTCGACCATGTCGCCGCGCGTGACCTCGACCAGGAGCGGGCCCTGCCCGCCGCCATCCGGCCGCATCGAACTCTCCGCCATCATTGCCTGAAGAACGCTGTTCGGCCCGCCGGCTCGACCCCGTGACGGCATCACCTTGCCCCGTTCCCGCCGGGCGTGCAAGGCTCCGGCCCATGCGAGCCACGCCCGCCCCTCGCGGCTATTTCGGCATCGGCGTCGAAGGGATCAGCAAGCCCATGAATCTGGGCGCGCTGCTGCGCACGGCCCATGCCTTCGGAGCTAGCTTCGCGTTCGCCATCGCGCCGGATCTGAGCCTGCGGCACGCCAAGCGGTCGGACACGTCATCGGCGCCCGAGCACCTGCCCTTCTACACTTTCGCGCGCGCCGCCGAGCTGATGCTGCCGCAGGGCTGCGCCCTCGTCGGGGTGGAGCTGATCGAGGCCGCGGATGACTTGCCGAGCTTCCGGCATCCGCAGCAGGCGGCCTATGTGCTCGGCCCCGAGCGCGGCAGCCTCTCGCCCGAGCTCGTTGCGCTCTGCGACTTCGTGGTGCGCATACCGACCCGCTTCTGCGTCAATTTGTCGGTCGCGGGCGCCATCGTGCTCTACGACCGGCTGATCTCGACGGGCCGCTTCGCCGAGCGCCCGGTGACGCCGGGGGGACCTGCGCTGCCGCTCGCGCCACATCGGCACGGCGCGCCGATCTGGGTCAAGAAGCGCGCGCGGCGAACGGGTGCGGACAACTAGGCCGACAGGGTTGGCTCGGGCCGGAGCAGTTGCTATCCTCCGCGCCGCCATGAGGTTCCCCGCATTCTTCATCCTGCTCGCGCTGACCGTGCTGGCGCTTGCGCCCACAGCGGCCGCGCAGAATGTCGAGCCGATCGGCGAGGCCGGCAAGTGGCAGGCCTACAGCTTTCTCGAGGAAGGCAAGAAGGTCTGCTACATGTCCGCGGCCCCCGAGAAATCCGAGGGCGATTACAAGGTGCGCGGACCGGTTCACGCCCTGGTCACGCATCGGCCGGCCCTGGGCAGCCGCGATGTGGTCAGCCTTATCGCGGGCTATCCCTTGAAGCCGGACGCCGACGTGGTCGTCACCATAGACCGCAAGCAGAAATTCGCGCTGTTCGCCGACAAGGAAACCGCCTGGGCGCCCGACGACAAGACCGACCGCGCCCTGGTCCAGGCGATGGTGAAGGGCGGAACCATGGTGGTCGAGGGCGTCTCGAGCCGCGGCACCAAGACCAGGGACACCTATTCCCTGACCGGCTTCGGCAAGATGTACCAGGCCATCGGCAAGGCCTGCGGCGTCAAAGGCTAGCCCGCCGGGGTTAGCGCCCGGCCCTGCGGCCTCCTATATTGGACCCATGAGCACCGAACGCCATGCCAGCCGCTTCGCGCCGCCAAAGCCGGCGGCGGACGGGCGCATCGACCTGATTGGCCTCGACCGCGGCGAGCTGCAGGCGGCGCTGGCCGAGATCGGGGCCGAGCCCTTCCGCGCGCGCCAGCTCTGGCATTGGATCTATCATCGGGGCGTCACCGAGTTCGACGCCATGACCAATCTGGCGAAGGATTTCCGCGCGCGGCTGGCGGAGCGCTTCACCGTCGGCAGGCCGCAGGCATCGGCCGACAACCTGTCGGCGGACGGCACCCGCAAATGGCTGCTGCGCTTCGCCGATGGTCAGGAGGTGGAGACGGTCCACATCCCAGAGGAGGATCGCGGCACGCTCTGCGTCTCCTCGCAAGTGGGCTGCACCCTCACCTGCCGCTTCTGCCACACCGGCACGCAGGGCCTCGTGCGCAATCTGGGCGCGGCCGAGATCGTGGGGCAGGTGATGCTGGCGCGCGACGCGCTCGGCGAATGGCCATCGCCGAAGGACGGCCGCCTGCTCTCGAACATCGTCCTCATGGGCATGGGCGAGCCGCTCTACAATTACGACAATGTCGCCAAGGCGCTGAAGATCGTGATGGACCATGAGGGCATCTCGATCTCCAAGCGCAAGATCACGCTCTCGACCTCGGGCGTGGTGCCGATGATCCGGCGCGCGGGCGCGGAGCTCGGCGTCAATCTCGCGGTCTCGCTGCATGCGGTGAGTGACGAGCTCAGGGACCGGCTGGTGCCGCTGAACCGCAAATATCCGATCGCCGAGCTGCTCGCGGCCTTGCGCGACTATCCGGGCCTCTCCAACGCGCGGCGCATCACCTTCGAATATGTGATGTTGAAGGGGGTCAACGATTCGCCCGCCGACGCCCGCGCGCTCGTCAAGCTGATCGAGGGCATCCCGGCCAAGATCAACCTGATCCCGTTCAATCCCTGGCCGGGCGCGCCGTTCGAATGCTCGGACTGGCCCACGATCGAGCGCTTCGGCGACATCGTCAACGCGGCGGGCTATGCGAGCCCCATCCGCACGCCGCGCGGCCGCGACATCCTCGCCGCCTGCGGCCAGCTCAAAAGCGAGAGCCAGCGCGTGCGGGCGAGCGCGCGCGCCCAGCTCACGCCCACGGCACCGGCCTGACCCGAGCGCCCTCATCCTTCGAGGCCCGCTGCGCGGGCGCCTCAGGATGAGGAACACAAAATACACCCTCACCCTGAGCTGCGAGGCGTCCGTCGACGCGCCCGCCTCCTCATCCTGAGGTGCCAGGCGAAGCCGAGCCTCGAAGGAGAGAGGCGGGCTTTGCTCAGGATGAGGACCGAGCCTCGAAGGGTGGCCGATTTGCGGATATGCGGGCGCCCTTGTCCGGTGTGGCGCTTTCCCCGATACTCCGCGCCCTTCGATTGCAGGCGTTGCGCGGGGCTGGAAATGAAAGGCGCGGTGAAGAAGGTGGTGCTCGCCTATTCGGGCGGGCTGGACACGTCGGTCATCCTCAAATGGCTGCAGGAGGCCTATGGGTGCGAGGTCGTGACCTTCACCGCCGATCTCGGCCAGGGCGAGGAATTGGAGCCGGCGCGCCGGAAGGCCGAGATGTTCGGGGTCAAGCAGATCTTCATCGAGGACCTGCGCGAGGACTTCGTGCGCGACTACGTCTTCCCGATGTTCCGCGCCAACGCGCTCTATGAGGGAGTGTATCTGCTCGGCACCTCGATCGCGCGGCCCTTGATCGCCAAGCGCCAGATCGAGATCGCGCGGCAAGTGGGCGCGGACGCCGTCGCGCATGGCGCCACCGGCAAGGGCAACGACCAGGTCCGCTTCGAGCTGACCTACTACGCGCTCAATCCGGGCATTCGCGTCATCGCGCCCTGGCGCGAGTGGGATCTCACCTCGCGCACCAAGCTGATCGAGTTCGCCGAGAAGCACCAGATCCCGATCGCCAAGGACAAGCGCGGCGAGGCGCCCTTCTCGGTCGACGCGAACCTCCTGCACATCTCAGCCGAGGGAAAGGTGCTCGAGGATCCGTGGAGCGAGCCCGAGGAGTTCGTCTATTCGCGCACCGTCGCCCCGGAGCAAGCCCCCGACCAGCCCGAATATGTCGAGGTCGAGTTCGAGCGCGGCGATCCCGTGGCGGTCGACGGCAAGCGCCTCTCGCCGGCCGCGCTGCTGACGCGCCTCAACGAGCTGGGCGGCCGGCACGGCATCGGGCGCGTCGACCTGGTCGAGAACCGCTTCGTCGGCATGAAGAGCCGCGGCGTCTACGAGACCCCGGGCGGCACCATTCTGCATGCGGCCCATCGCGGCATCGAGAGCCTCGCGCTCGACCGCGGCGGGGCGCATCTCAAGGACGAGCTCATGCCGCGCTATGCGGAGCTCGTCTATAACGGCTTCTGGTTCTCGCCCGAGCGCGAGATGCTGCAGGCGCTGATCGACAAGAGCCAGGAGCGCGTCTCGGGCACCGTGCGCCTCAAGCTCTATAAGGGCTTGGCGCGCGTGGTCGGCCGCAAGAGCGCGAACTCGCTCTACAGCCTCGCGCACGTCACCTTCGAGGAGGACCAGGTCTATGACCAGCGCGATGCGGAAGGTTTCATTAAGCTGAATGCGCTTCGGCTGCGGCTGCTCGGCCGCCGCCGCGATTGATTGTAATTATCTTTTTTATCTGCGAATAAAGTTTGCCCTCGCATTAGAAGATTTTAATATCTCGCTGGGCCGCAGCGCCGGTGGCGTCTGCCGCCCATACGAGGGGGCTCTCTTTATGTCGACATCGATGCGAATGCTGTCTGCGGCGCTCGTCGGCGCCGCCGCGCTCGCAGCTTTCACACCTGAGGCCATCGCGCAGTACATGGCGGGGAGCGGGGCGACCGCAACCGGAATCAATGCGACGTCCGTCGGCGACGGCGCTACCGCAAATGGCGCCAGCGCCACCGCAATAGGCGGCCTCTCGTTGGCTACCGGAACGGGCGCTACTGCCGTCGGAAGCAGCAGCCAGGCGACGATGAACGACGCCTCCGCCTTCGGGAACGGCGCCACCGCGACGGGCGTGAGCGGCACCGCCGCGGGCTTCGGCGCACGGGCCACAGCCCTTCAGACCACCGCGGTGGGGACCTCTGCGTCAGCCCTCATGGACAACGCCTCCGCTTTCGGCGCGGGAGCTTTCGCAGATGGGACGCGGAGCTTGGCCGCGGGAATCAGCTCATTTGCGGGGGGCGCCTCGAGCATTGCCCTCGGCGACAGCGCGGCGTCATCTGGCGCCAACAGCGTTGCGGCCGGGATGAACGCGCAGGCGCAGGGCGCCTCCAGCATTGCGGTCGGCACGGCGCGAGCGGTCGGCACATCGGCGACCGCGATCGGCCAGGGGGCGAACACGTTCAACTTCGGCACGTTCATGGGCGCGGACAATGCGACTGCGGTCGGAAGGAACGCAAACGCGATCATGGTGGACGCCTCCGCCTTCGGCGCAGGGGCCGCAGCGAGGGGAGTCCGAAGCCTGGCCGCTGGCGTCAGCAGCGCAGCGAACGGTCCGTCGAGCATGGCCATAGGCGACAGCGCGGTCGGCCTTGGAGCCAGCAGCTTCGCCGCCGGCACGGGCGCTCAGGCGCTCGGCGCGGGCAGCATCTCGATCGGCTCCGGCAGCATGGCGGCGGCCGACACCGCCTCCGCGTTCGGCTTCGGAGCGCGGGCCGACGCGATCGGCGCGTTCGCGGCCGGCTCGAATGCCATGGCCGCAGGCGGTTCCTCCACCGCCGTCGGCGCGAACACCACCGCCACCGCATCGGGAGCGTCGGCCTTCGGCGTCGGCGCGGACGCGATCGGCGCCAACAGCCTCGCCGCCGGTTTCGGCGCGCAGGCGGCTGGATCATCCAGCACCTCGGTCGGCGATCTCAGCACGGCGACGGCCAGCGAAGCC
>JAREAF010000116.1 GCA_029240475.1 Rhodospirillales bacterium
AACAGGTCGCGCACCTCGACGCGCGTCCCCTCGCCGCCGGCGGCGGGCGAGACCCGGCCGACCGATCCGCCCTCGACCGCGATCGACCAGCAATCGGGCGCGCCGCGCCTGCGGCTGGTGATGGTGAGGCGCGACACCGCGCCGATCGCGGGCAGCGCCTCGCCGCGGAAGCCGAGGCTGCGGATATGGACGAGGTCGTCGTCGGGAAGCTTGGAGGTGGCGTGGCGCTCGATCGCCAGCGCCAGCTCCTCAGGGCTCATGCCGGCACCGTCGTCGGTCACGAGGATGAGGCTGAGGCCTCCGTCTCGGAGCGCGACGTCGATGCGCGCAGCGCCCGCGTCGATCGCGTTCTCGACCAGCTCCTTGACCGCGGCCGCGGGCCGCTCGACCACCTCGCCGGCGGCGATGCGGTTGACGAGATCGGCCGGGAGCCGGCGGATGGTCATCCGCGGCCGGCCATCTCCGCGAGATGCTCGCGGGCGAGCCGCTTGCCCTCCTCGACGGCCGGCTGGTCGAACGGATTCACTCCGAGGAGATCGGCGGCGATGATGGTTTCCAGCATGAAATGCATCATTAGCGCGCCCATCGCCCGCTCGTCCAGGCGCGGCAGGTTGATCGCGCGCACCGGCCGTCCATTCGCGGCCAGAGTCTCAAGCGTGGCGCGCTGCTCGGCCTCGAGGAGGTCGCCCATGCTGCGGCCGGCCAGATAGGCGAGCGCCTGGTCCTCGGCCAGGGCGGGCGCGACTCGGGGCCCCTTGCCCGCTTGCGGGCACATGATGAGCGTGTAGAACTTGTCCTGCGGGCCGGCCAGGTAGAGCTGCAGTTGGCTGTGCTGGTCCACGGTCCCCATGGCGCGGATCGGCGTCGAGCCGGTGCCGTCCTTTCCGAGGCTCTCCGCCCAGAGCTGGCGGAACCACAGCCCGAACGAGGCGAGCGCGTCGATATAGGGCATCACCACCGTGGTGCGGAGGCTCTTCTGCCAGAGCAGCGCCACATTCATCGCCGCGCCCATCGCGGGCTGCGACTCGGCCGGATCGTCGGTGAGCGCGCGTTGCAGGACATCGGCCGCACCCTGGCGGATGGCGACCGTATCCAAGCCCGCGATCATCGCCGGCAGAAGCCCGACCAGCGACAGCGCGGAATATCGTCCGCCGACGCCCGGATCATGATCGAGGATCTCGATCCCCCGCCGCTGCGCGATCCGCCGCAGCGGGTTGGCATGCGGCTCGGTGATCACGGCGAAGCGCTCGGCCGCGCCGCTCCTGCCCAGCCTGCGCTCGACCTCCGGATACAGCGTCAGGAACTGCATCAGCGTCTCGGCCGTGCCGCCGGACTTGGAGACGACCAGGAACCCGGTGCGAGACAGGTCCAACTGCGCCAGCAAGGCCTCGAACGTCACCGGGTCGATATTGTCGAGGAAGTGCAGCTTCGGCCGGCCATGCCGCGGACCGAAGGGCGACTCGGCGAGCGCGGCCAAGGTCTGCCCGCCGAGGCTGGAGCCCCCGGTGCCGAGCAGGATCACCTGGTCGGAGCTGCGCCTCAGGCGCTCGGCGACGGCGGCGGGCTGGATGAGGTCGTCACGCGCGGCGGGCAGCTCCAGCAGGGGCAGCCCGGCCTTCTGCCGCACCTCGCGCAGCTCGGCGAGGCTGTCGGCGGTCTGGGCCAGCACCGGCTCGAAGGCCGAGCGGTCGATGCCGCTTTCGCCGATCGCATCGGAAAAGCAGCGGGAAAGATCGTGCTCGAACAGCATGGCGGAGTTCGTCTCCAGGGAGAGCAGCCGAGAAGGTCGGCTGGCGAGAAACGAGGCCGCACCGAGCAGCGTTGCGGGATCAGCTGGGCGGCGGGGCCTCGCGCGTCGCCTCCACCCCTTCCGGCTTGCCGATCACCACAAAAGTCAGCTGCGCGGGATCGAGCCGCCTGGCCACCCGGCGCACATCCTCGAGCGTCACCGCCTCGATATATTCGTTGCGTTTCTCCGGATAGTCGATGCCGAGTTCCTGGACCTGGATGCCGACCAGGAACTGCGCGATCGAACCGGTGCTGTTGAGGCGCAAGGCGAAAGAGCCGGTGAGGAAGGTCTTCGCGTCCGCCAGCTCCTTCTCGGTCGGGCCCTCCTCGGCCAGGCGTTTCCATTCCTGCCGGATGAGCTGGAGCGTCTCGCCGACGCGCGCATTCTGGGTCGCCACCTGGCCCTGCCAGAGATCGGCATAGTCGAGCGTCGTCAGCCAGGTCGACACCCCATAGGCGAGCCCGCGCTTCTCGCGCACCTCGGCGGTGAGGCGCGAGGCGAAACCGCCGCCGCCCAGGATGTAGTTGAGGACGAAGGCGGCGTAGAAATCCGGGTCGTGGCGGTCGATGCCGGGCTGGCCGAAGGCGACGGTGCTTTGCGGCACGTCGCGATCGATCACGGCGACGTCGCCGAGGCTGGGTTGGGCGGCCGTGACCTCCGGCCGCTCGACGGACGCAGGCAGCGCGCCGAAGGTTCGGTCGAGCAGCGGCCCCAGCTCGGCCGGGGTGATATCGCCCACCACGCCAAGAATCAGATGATCGCGCAGGAAGGTCACGGAGGCGGCGCGGCGCAGCTCCTCGATTGTGATCGCGCCCACGCTCTCGGGCGAGCCGCCGACCGGCGTGCCATAGGGATGGCCGGGGAAGGTCATGCGCCAGAAGGCCTTGGAGGCGATCGCGTCCGGATCCTCCGCCTCGCGCGCCAGGATGGCGATCAGCTGCGCGCGCACGCGCTCCACCGCATCCTCATCGAGGCGCAGCTCGGTCAGCGAGAGCCGCAGCAGATCGAAGGCCAGCTCGCGGTAGCGGGTGAGCGTGCGGATGCTGCCCTCGAAGCTGTCGCGCCCGACATCGAACTCGAAGCCGATCGAATGCTCCTGGAGCAATCGCTGGAAGGCTTGGCTGTCATGCGGGCCCGCGCCCTCGTTCATCATGCCGGCGAGGAGCTCGCCGGTCCCGGGCCGGGTCGCCTGGTCGATCACGGTGGCGCCGCCGCGAAACGCCATGGTCATCGAGAGGATCGGGTTGGCGTGGTTCTCGACCAGCCAGGCCTCGATGCCGCCCGGGCTGACCACGCGCACGACATCGACCGCGGCGCGCGCGGGGAACGCGCCAACGCAGAGCAGCAGGGCGAAGCCGAGCGCGGCAAGACGCTGCATCATGTGCTGCTCCTTCTTCAGCTGGTCGGCTTGGGCCGGAGTTCGGAGGTGACGGAGACCTCGTCGCGGAACAGCACGCGCGCCGCCTCGTTCACCTCCGCCGCCGTGACCTGCCCGATCCGCTCGGGCCAAGCCTCCAGCTCCTGGATGTCGCGCCCGGCCATCAGTGCCGCGCCGATCAACCGCGGCGCCGTCTCCAGATTGTCGCGGGCGAGCACGGCGCGATCCTGGAGCTGCTGCTTGGCCTGCGCCACCTCCTGATCGGTCACGCCTGACTTCAGCAGCTCGGCGACGACCTCCTCGACCGCGGCCTCGATCTCCTCGATCTTGCCGCCCGGCCGCGGCGAGCCCCAGATCACGAATCCGGTCTGGTCGACCGCGTCGGGCCCGTAGGCCGAGCCGGAATCGATGGCGATGCCGCGCTCGACGGCGAGTTCCCGATAGAGGCGGCTGACCGTGCTGCCGCCGAGGATCTCCGACAGAACCTGCAGGGCATAGACGCGCGCGCCGCCGGCCGAGCCGTGGCTCGGGGCCAGCCAGCGCCGGGACCAGGAGGGCTGCTGCACCTGCGCGCTTTGCAGCACGACGCGGCGGGGGGCGTAGGCCTGCGGCTCCTGCGGGCGCTTGCGTCCGGGCAGCGCCCGCGCCGCGATCTTGCCGTAGGTTCGCTCGGCGATCGCCTTGACCTCGGCGGGCGTGACGTCGCCGGCGACGATCACCACCGCGTTGTTGGGCGTGTACCAGTCCTTGTAGAAGTCGAGCGCGTCGGCGGTGGTCAGGTTGCGGATCTCGTGCTCCCAGCCGATCACCGGCTCGCGATAGGGATGGTTGAGATAGAAAGCTGCCATCGCCATCTCGCCGAGCTTGGCGGGCGGGTCGTTCTCGATGCGCTGCCGGCGCTCCTCCAGCACCACGTCGCGCTCGGGGAGCACCACCTCGTCGGTCAGCACCAGATTGACCATGCGGTCGGCCTCCAGCTCCATGACCAGCTCCAGCCGATCGATCGCGACCGACTGGAAATAGGCGGTGGTGTCCTGGCTGGTGAAGGCGTTCTCGGCCCCGCCGTTGCGGGCGACGATGCGCGAGAACTCGCCCGCGGGATGGGTCGGCGTGCCCTTGAACATCAGATGCTCGAGGAAATGCGCGATCCCCGACTTGCCCCACGGCTCGTCCGCAGCACCGACGCGGTAATAGACCATGTGCGAGACGATCGGGGCGGAGTGGTTCTCGACCACGACCAGCTGCAGCCCGTTGGCGAGCGTGAAGCTGGTCGGATCGAAGACCCGGGCCTCGGCGGGCCGGGCAAGCAGGAAGACGGCGATCAGCAGGACGCAGAGCGGTCGCAGCGCGCGGCTCAACGGCTCCTCCAAGGAGGTTCTGAACAACGGGAGCGGGTCAAGCCTGAACGGTAGCCGCTCCCGCCGGCGGCGGCCAGTGAACATTCGTTCACGCGGCTGGCCGCACGCCCCTCCGCGCCCTCGCTCGCAGCGGCCTAGAAGATGCCTTCCAGCAGCGCCTTCTTGCGGCGCTTGATGATCGGCGTCTCGCCCTCGGTCACGGGCAGGCCCTGCTCGGCATTTGTCTTCAGGCGCTCGGCCTCGGCCTCGGCATCGACCACGTCGCCCGGCGGCTCGGGGTCGCGCCAGAAGATCAGCCCTTCGAGGAAGCCGCGATCGACGGAGTCGAAACCGGCCTCCTGGTTCAGCGTGTCGCGGATCGAGGGGTCAACCTGGCCGGCCCCGGCTTGCTGCAGCAGGGCGGCCTCGGCCGAAGATTGCCCGCCGACCGATCCCAGCGCCGAGCCCAGCACGAGGCCGGACTGCGAGCCGACGACGACCGAGCGCGCCTCGACTTGCGGCGAGTTCTCCTGCGGGCGCGGCACGCCGGGCTGCGGCGGGCGCAGATTGTAGTCGGGCGGCAGGCTCAAGGGCGCGTGGCGGACCACGGTGAATTCGTCCGGGCCGCCGCGCTCGACCCCGAAGGTGTTGCGCAGGCTCGAACAGCCGGCCAGCATCGCCGCCAAGGCTGCGGCCGCGGTCACTGCAATAAGGCGATTGGTCATTCTGGATTCCAGAGAGGCTTCACCGTGCCGCCGTCTTTTTAGACCCTTCGGGGCGGCGGAACAACCCGTCGGTGATCAGGAAGAGAACCCCCAGCGTGATCGCCGAGTCGGCGAGGTTGAAGGCCGGCCAGTGGTACCCGGCCCAGTGAAAATCGAGGAAATCCACCACCGCCCCGAAGCGCAGGCGGTCGATCACATTGCCGATGGCGCCGCCGATGACCAGCCCGACGCCGGTCGCCGGCCAGCGGTGGTCGATCCGGCTCAACCAGATCGCCAGCCCGATCGAGATGGCCAGCGCGAGCGCCGCGAGCGCAAAGGGGGCGTAGGCCTCCTCGCTGTGGAACAGGCTGAAGCTGATGCCCCGGTTCCAGGCCAGGACCAGGTTGAAGAAGGAGGTGACCTCGACCGGATCGGCCCGGGTCAGGAAGAAATCCAGCACCAGCCATTTGACCGCCTGGTCGGCCAGCACCACGGCCGCGGCAAGGATCAGGCCGTAGCGCAACATGGGCGGCTCAGGCCGGCACGTCGGCCAGCGCCGCCACGGCGTCGGCGCAGCGCAGGCACAGCGAGGGGTGCTCGGGCTCGCTCCCGACCTCGGGCAGCACGCGCCAGCAGCGCTCGCACTTCTCCCCCTCGGCCGGCGCCGGCAGAACGCCTACCCCCGCCACCTCCGGCAGGGAGAAGGCGCCGTCCGGAGGCGCGCCCTCGACGATCTCGATGGCGGAGGTGATGGCGATCTCGGCCAGTTCCAGCCCCGCCAGCGCGGCGCGGTGCTGCGGAGTCATGAAGACGCGCGGCGCCGCCTGCAGGCTGGAGCCGATCCGCTTGGCCGCCCGCTCCAGCTCCAGCGCGCCGGTGATGGCGCGCCGCACGTCGCGGATCGCGGCCCAGCGCTCGGCCAGCGGGTCGTCGCGCCAGGCGCCCGGGATCTCGGGGAAAAGCCGCAGATGGACGCTCTCCTCCGCCCCGCCCTTGCGGTGGCGCCACGCCTCCTCGGCGGTGAAGCACAGGATCGGCGCCAACCAGGCCGTGAGGCAGGAGAAGGTCTGGTCCAGCACCGTCCGGCAGGCGCGCCGCCGCGGCGAGTCCGGCCGGTCGCAATAGAGGCTGTCCTTGCGGATGTCGAAATAGAAGGCGGAGAGATCGACGGCGCAGAAATTGTGCAAGGCCGTGAAGAGCGTGTGGAAGTCGTACTCCTCGGCCGAGCGGCGGACGACGCCATCCAGCTCCCATAGCCGGTGCAGCACCCAGCGCTCCAGCTCCGGCATCTCTCGCGCCGACAGCCTCTCCGAATCGGCAAAGCCCGCGAGGTTGCCCAACAGATAGCGCAGCGTGTTGCGCAGGCGGCGATAGGCCTCGGCATGATGCTTGAGGATCTCCGGCCCGATGCGCAGATCGTCCGAATAATCCGACGCCACCACCCACAGGCGCAGGATGTCCGCGCCGTGCTGCTTCATCACATCCTGCGGCGATACCACGTTGCCGAGCGACTTCGACATCTTGCGGCCCTGCTCGTCGAGCACGAAGCCGTGCGTCAGCACCGCCTCGTAGGGCGCGCGCCCGCGCGTGCCGCAGGACTCCAGAAGCGAGGAATGGAACCAGCCGCGATGCTGGTCCGAGCCTTCGAGATAGAGCGAGGCCGGCCAGGCCAGCTCGGGCCGCCGCTCCAGGACATAGGAGTGCGTCGAGCCGGAATCGAACCAGACATCGACGATGTCGGTGACCTTCTCCCACTCGTTGGCCTGGTAGTCGTTGCCGAGGAAGCGCTCGGGCGGGCTCGCGAACCAGGCGTCGGCGCCTTCGGCCTCGACTGCCCCGGCGATGCGGTCGATCACCGCCTGGTCGCGCAAGGGCTCGCCGGTGCGCTTGCTGACGAACACCGCGATCGGCACGCCCCAGGCGCGCTGGCGCGAGATGCACCAGTCCGGCCGCTGCTCGATCATGGAGGAGAGCCGCGTCTTGCCCTGCGGCGGCACGAAGCGCGTCTGCCCGATCGCCTTCAGCGCCGTCGCGCGCAGCCCGGTCGTCTCCATCGAGATGAACCATTGCGGCGTGGTGCGGAAGATGAGCGGCGCCTTCGAGCGCCAGGAATGCGGATAGGAATGAACGAGGCGCCCGCGATGGAGCAGCGCGCCCGCCGCCTCCAGCGCCTTGGCGACGGGATCGTCGGCCTTGTAGACATGCACGCCCGCGAAGAGCGGCACATGCTCGTAGAAGGCGCCGTCGTCGCCGACCGTCTGCGGCACTTCGAGGCCGAACTCGCGGCCGATCTCGAAATCCTCCGCGCCATGGCCGGGCGCGGTGTGGACGAGCCCGGTCCCCTGCTCGGTGGTCACATGCGCCCCCGGCAGGAGCGGCACGTCGAACTCGTAGCCGCGCCCGCGCAGGGGATGCCGGCACACGGTCCCGCGCAGCGCCTCGCCTTTGAAGGTTGACAGCGTGCGCCACTCGGAAATGCGCGCTTCCTTCGCGACCGCCTCGGCCAGCGCGGC
>JAREAF010000117.1 GCA_029240475.1 Rhodospirillales bacterium
TTCCGACGGGCGCATGGTCGCGCCGAAGCCGCCTTGCGCATGGCGGCGGTGGATCCTGCAGGTGGCGAACCCCGCCTTGGCGGCTGGCTCGTGATCGTGGAACAGGCTCTCGGCCGTGTGCAGGATCTCGTGCTTGGCAACGCCGAGGCTGCCGAGCTTCTCCAGCATGTAGTCGAAATTGCGCGGCGCGGGCTTGTAGCTGCCGATGTCCTCGGCCGTGTAGACCGCGTCGAAGGCCACCTGGAGCTTCGCGTTGCTCGCGGCGAAGCTCTCGTTATCGACGTTCGAGAGGATGACCAGCTTGAAGTGCTGCTTGAGATACCGAAGCGCCTCCGCGGAATCCGGGAAGGCGGGCCAGTGCTCGATCGAGGCGCCGTAGGCCTGCGCCTCCTCCCAGGCGGATTCAATTCCCCATTCCTCGGCGAGGCGCTTGTGCACCGTTGCGAGGAGGTCGGAGTAGCGCTTGGCGGGCGTCCATCGCTGCTGCGCGGATTCGTGACGGGCATGCGCCTCAAGGATCTGGTCGCGCGAGAGCGCGCGGCCGGCGCGCTGGGTCAGCGGGGCCAGCGCCTCGATCATGCCGGATTCCCAGTCGATCAGGGTGCCGTAGCAGTCGAAGCTCAGCACCTTGAACTGGCTCAGCTGCATCTGTGCCTCCAGGAAACGGGCGGGGCTGCCGCTTGAAACTGAGGCTGCCCTCTTTGGCGCCGTCGGGAAAGGGGCTATGGAAGAAGGGACGCCCCGAGCGCGCGACATGGAACCGGATGCCACCTCATGTCCAGCCTGCCTCCCGATGAGCGCACGAACCTTCCGGCAGTTCCCACTCCGGAGCCAAGCCCCCACCCTCAGCGTTCCCGCGCTGGTCGAGGGGAGGGGCGTCGGATGGTCGAGCCGCAGCGCGTTTTCGGGACGGTCGTGAAGCTGTTCGTGCTTTCGGTCGTGGTCGGCTGGATCATTTCGGTCCTCGACCTGTCGCTCGAAGGCTTCTTCGAGCATCTTGCCGACGCGTTCGGCAGCGTCGTCGATTGGATGCGCTGGATTCTCGGCTGGACCTTGCCTTACGCGGCGATCGGCGCGCTCGTGGTCGTGCCGCTCTGGCTCGTTTCCGTGCTCCTGCGCCTGAGCCGCAGGCGCGCATCGCCCCCGGACGAGCCCCCGCCGCCCTGATCCTGTCTTAGCTCTTCGAGGTAGCAGTCGCTGGGACGGCCGAGAACCCAATTTGCGGTCTGCCGTTCCTCTTCCACTTTGAAACAAACGGGGCGCGGGTCAAATGTGGATCATCTGGACGATCATCATCGGGCTTCTGGCCGGTATCGTTGCCAAGCTGCTGATGCCGGGCCGCGACCCCGGCGGCTTCATCATAACAACCCTTCTGGGGATAGCCGGCGCCTTCATCGCCACCTTCATCGGCCGCGCGATCGGCTGGTACGGCGAGAATGAGGGCGCGCAGTTCATCGGAGCGGTGATCGGCGCGATCATCATCCTCGCGATCTATAGGATGATCCGGCGGCGCGCGTAATTCCGCCGGCGGGCGGGAGCTACCGGCTCTCGCCCGCCAGCATCCGCCTCAGCTCCGCCTTCTCGACCTTTCCCATCGCGTTGCGCGGCAGCTCGCGCAAGAAGCGCACGCGCTTGGGCGCCTTGAAATTGGCGAGGCGCTCCTTGACGTGGCGGATCACCGTCGCTTCGTCGGGATCTGTTGCGGCGCCGTCCCTGCGGACCAGGATGGCCGCGACCGCCTCTCCGAAATCCGGATCGGGAATGCCGACCACGGCCGATTCCGCCACGCCCTCAAGCGCGTCAATGCACTCCTCGACTTCCTTGGGATAAACATTGAGGCCGCCGGAGATGATGACGTCTTTGGCGCGGCCGACGATGAAGTAATACCCGCGCGCATCGCGCCGGCCGAGATCGCCGGTGCGGAACCAGCCGTCGGCGGTGAAGGCTTCCGCCGTCTTTTGCGCGTTGCGCCAATAACCGCGGCAGACATTCGGCCCCCTCACCTGGATCTCGCCGATCTCCTCCTCGCCGAGCGGGCGATTCTCTGCATCCGCGATGCGCAGCGTTATGCCCGGCAGCGGCAGCCCGACCGAGGCAGCCACGCGCTCCCCTTGCAGCGGGTTCGAGCTGTTCATCAAGGTCTCGGTCATGCCGTAGCGCTCGAGCACGGTGTGCCCGGTCGCCTCACGGAAGCGATGAAAGGTCTCGGGCAGGAGCGGCGCCGATCCGGAGACGAACAGCCGCACGCCCCGGCACGCCTCCGGCCCGAAGCGGGGCTCGGCCAGCAGCCGCGTGTAATAGGTCGGCACGCCCATGAAGACCGTTGCCTCGGGCAGGAAGCGCAGCACGGTGGCAGCGTCGAAGCGCGGCAGAAAGCGCATGCTCGCGCCGGAATAGAGGGTGCAGGAGACGCCGACGAACAGCCCATGCGCATGGAACAGCGGCAGCGCGTGCAGCAGGTGATCGCTGGGCCGGAAGTCCCAGGCCTGGACCAGCGCCGCCGCGTTGCTGGCGAGATTTCCGTGCGTGAGCATCGCCCCCTTCGGCTTGCCCGTCGTGCCCGACGAGTAGAGCAGGGCAGCGAGGTCGTCGGGCGCGCGCGGACAGGGCTCGGCGACCGGGTCGGCCGCCGCGGCGGCCTGCATCAGCGTGCCCTCGCCATCCTGTCCGAGGGTGAGCAGGTCCGGCACGCCCGCCGCGCGCGCGGATGCGCCGACCGGCCCGGCCAGCTCGGGCCGGATCACCGCCAGCGCCGGCTCCGCATCGGCGAAGAGATAGCTCAGCTCGCCTTCCTGGTAGGCCGTATTGATCGGGTGGAAGACGAAGCCGCCGGCCAGGCAAGCCAGATAGAGGATGAGCAGGTCCGGGGATTTCTCGACCTGCACGGACACGCGATCGCCCGGCTGCAGGCCGCGCGACCGCAGTGCCCCCATCATCCGGGCGACCGCCGCCTCGGCCTCTCCATAGGAGAGGGTGCGGCCGCGCTCGTCCGTCAGCAGCCGCTTGCGCCGGTCCTCGGGGAAACGCGCGCGGAAGAGGGAATAGAGATTGTGCGCCATGGCCCCCGCGACCTTAGCTCTTGGAGGGTCCGCGGTGCCACCGCCGCGCCGCAGACCGGTGCGAAAGGATGGCCGCCGCAACGGCACGCGATTGCGTCGCGTTCTGGGCTCGGTCGGGAGGCGTCCAGGTCGGGTTCGGGGCTGCGTCCTTCGAAAGCAGCGCGACTCGCGGAGGTCGGCTTCACGGTCGTGAGCCCGATCTGGGCCCTCCCGCCATTCCAGCTATTCGACGAATAACAGCGAGAGCGAAGCGCGCTCTCGCATATGCGGGGGGAGCGGCGGCAGTGCGGGTTCTCGTCACCGGCCATCTGGGCTATCTGGGCGCGCGGCTCGTCCCATTGCTGCGGAGCGCCGGCATTGAGGTTGTCGGCCTCGACAGCGGGCTGTTTCGGGACTGCGCGATCGCGCCGCCCGAACCGGTGCCGAGCATTGAAAAGGACATCCGCGACGCCGAGGCCAAGGACGTCGCCGGCTGCGATGCGATCATCCACCTTGCGGGCTTCTCCAGCGAGGAGCTGGGGCATATTCATCCCGCGCTCACCTTCGAGGTGAATTTCGAGGCCACCTTGCGTCTCGCCCAGCTTGCGAAGGAGGCGGGCGTGCGCCGCTTTCTCTTCGCCTCCAGCACGAGCGTCTATGGTCCGGGATCCGCGGCGCGCGGCGAGGGATCCCCGCTTGCTCCTGAGAGCCCCTATGCCGTTTCGAAGGCCTTGGCGGAGGAGGAGCTGGCGCGACTTGCGGCGGACTCGTTCTGCCCGGTGGTGCTGCGCACCGCCCATCCCTATGGCCTGTCGCCTTCGCTTCGCTTCGAGCCCGTGCTGAACCACCTAGTCGCGCAAGCCGCCATCGACGGGTGCATCCGGCTCGAGCAGTCGGATCGACGCTTCGACCTCATCCATGTCGAGGACATCGCGCGCGCCTACCTCGCCGCGCTGCAGGCCCCGCAACAGGCGGTGCATCGGCAAACCTTCAATCTCGGCGTCTCGGGCGAGAGCTACGCCGGGACCGAAATCGCCGGCTTCGTTCGAGAAACCGTGACCGGGGCGCAGATCGAGCGCCTTACGGACCGCCGCTCGGCGGTCGCGGACAGCCCGGCGAAATTCGGCAAGCTCGAGCGCCTGCTGCCCGACTTCCGGCCGCGCTGGACCGCCCGGCGCGGCGTGGTGGAGATCCTCGACGCGGTGGGCCGGCTCGGCTTGCGGCGCTCGGACATCGAAGGCGCCCGCTTCAGCCGCGTGCAGCATCTGAAGATGCTCGTCCGGCTCGGCCGGATGGACGATGAGCTGCGGCTGGTCAGCGCGGCGCGCCTCTCCGCGGCTTCCGGATCGCTCTGACCGAACGGGGCAACGGGTCAAGCGCATGCGGCTTGGCTCGAGCTCTCCTTATGGGGGTGCTGCAACGGCTCCAGGGTGCGGCGTGTATTAGCAATGGGACCGGCGCCGGGCGCTGGCGCCTGATGGATCGCCGCGTTGGGGCGAAGGCGCCGATCCGGTCACAAGGGGAGCGATACGGAATGAGAATGCGACTGGTGGTCAGTGCCGCGCTGGCGGGCCTGCTCGTTCTAGCCGGATGCGGCAGCGATGGCGGCGACCTTCCTGAACCGACCGCGGAGGCCGCGGCGCTGGCGCCTTCGGGCGAGCCGGTCGGCTACACCCTCGGGACGGGCGACCGGGTCCGCGTGACAGTCTTCGGCGAGCCCGACCTGTCGGGCGAGTTCGAGGTGGATGCGACCGGCAAGATCTCGATGCCGCTGGTGGGGGACGTCAAGATCGGCGGGCTCCCCATGCGCGAGGCGGAGAAGACCGTCGCCCAGACGCTGTCGCAGGGCTACCTCGCCAGTCCGCGCGTGAATGTCGAGGTGCTGAACTACCGGCCCTTCTACATCATCGGCGAGGTGAACACGCCCGGCAGCTATCCCTACGTCAACGGCATGAGCGTACTGACCGCCGTCGCGCTTGCCGGCGGCTACACCTACCGGGCGCGCGAGGACCGGGTCTCGATTACCCGCGCCAATGATCCGCAGCGGCGTGAATACAGGGCCGCGCCGGACACGGCCGTGTTGCCGGGCGACATCATCAAGGTGCCGGAGCGGCTGTTCTAACCGGCGGGGGCGCGGCGGCCCGCGGCGATCTCGAAGATCGCGAGCGCCGCCCCGCCGAGCGCCAGCGGCACCAGGTAATAGATCGCCCGGAACGCCAGCAGGGCCGCGATGGTCTCCGCCCCCGGGAGGAGGGCCAGCGTCACCGCCTCGACGACGCCCAGCCCGCCCGGGGCATGGGCCAGCATGCCGGCCGCGGCCGCCGCCATATAGACCGCCAGCACGGTGTCGAAGGAGAGCGCGGCGCTCCCGCCCAAGCACTGGTGGAGCACGCCCGCAACCAGCAGGACATCCACGCACCCGACCACCATCTGCCCGAGCGCCAGGCGCATTCGAGGCGGAGGTATGTGCAATCGCCCGAGCCGGATCTGCCGGCCGGAGCGGACTGCGGCCAGGTAGAGCACCGGAACGGCCAGCGCCACCGCTCCCGCGGCCACGAGAGTACCCTCAGGCACCCCGATCAGCCCGCTGACCCAGCCGGCGGAGGTGGCCATCACCAGACCGCCGAGCAGGCTGTATCCCAGCACGACCGTCAGCCCGCAGAACAGGATGACGCGGGCGATCTCGCCGGCCCGCAGCCCCCAGCGGCGGTAGAACCGGAATCGCACCGCTCCGCTGCTGACCGCGGCTAGTCCCAGGGAATGCCCGATGGAAAGCGCGACAAAGGAGGCGAAGGCGACGTGCCGGTAAGGCAGGTCCTTGCCCGCGTAGCGGATGGCCAGCAAATCGACCCCGGTCAGGAGAAGATAGCTTGCGGCCGAGAGGAGGGCGGCGCCGGCGAGCTGACCTGGGCCGAGCTGGCGCAACGCCGCCTCGACGTCGGCCAGGTCGTATCGGCCGATGGTTCTGGCCAGCAGGACGCCGGCCAATCCCAGCACAGCGACGGCAACGATTGCGCCGATCCAGGAGCGGGCCATACCGGGTGGTCGAACACATCTCGTTGCGGGGCTGTTGCGGCTCCTAACCCTTGTTGCGCACATGCGCATTGTGCGAAAATAAACCCAATCAGGGGACCGGCCCGGCCGCTTTGCGCCGGCCGGGAGCGATAGGGGGTCTTGCCCAAGTGAGCGACGTCACCAGCCGGCCGCGCGCCGGCATGATCGAGATTGCCGAAGGCGACGAGCAGATGCTGCGGCGTCTGCGGGACCGGGATGCGCGGCTTGCCGCCTTCTCCATCGTCTATGGAACGGCCTGCCTGCAGCTCTTGCGCGCCCACGGGCGCAGCGAGGAGGCCACGAATTTCACCAAGGCGCTGGAGAGCCTGCGGGAAATCTTCGCCGCCGGGGTCGGGGACGAGCGTCTGGCCCAGGCGCTGGACTGGGTGTCCAGCGAGATCTGGGCCCTGGGTTCCTCCTCGGGGATTTCCCGGGCGCGGCACTGAGCCGCCCCGAAATTGCCGGGCCTCGTTCCAGCTCCTGCTTGCGCTCGCCTCGGCTTCCGGAAGTAGGATAGCCAGAGGCCTCCAAGTTGCTGCAAGAACAGCGGGTTTGAACCGCTGAGCGCGCATGCGCGCTTCCGAGCAGGATGGGACGGACGCATTGATGCCCCTTAAGACGGGCGGATCGGCCCCGGATATCGAGTTCCGGCAGGTGACCAAGCGCTATGGCGAGGTCGTGGCCGTCGACCGCGTCGACCTCGAGGTCCGGCGCGGCGCCTTCCATTCGCTGCTCGGGCCTTCCGGCTGCGGCAAGACCACCTCGCTGCGCCTCATCGCCGGATTCGAGCAGCCCAGCTTGGGCGACGTTCGGATCGGCGCGCAATCCATGGTCGGGGTGCCGCCGTTTCGGCGCCCGGTGAACATGGTTTTCCAGCAATACGCCCTCTTCCCGCACCTCAATGTGGCGGACAATGTCGGTTATGGGCTGCGCCAGCGCTCGCCGCGTCCCGGCAAGGCGGAGATCGCGCGCCGGATCGAGGAGACGCTGGAGCTGGTGCGGCTGCCCCGCTTCGGGCATCGGCGGGTCTGGGAGCTCTCCGGAGGGCAGCAGCAGCGGGTGGCGCTCGCCCGCGCCCTGATCAACCACCCGACCGTGCTCCTCCTGGACGAACCGCTGGCCGCGCTCGACCGCAAGCTGCGCCGGGAGATGCAGATGGAGCTGCAGACCCTGCAGCGAGAGGTCGGCATCACCTTCGTCCTGGTCACCCATGACCAGGAGGAGGCGCTGTCGATGAGCGACACCATCAGCATCATGCGCGAGGGCCGCATCGTCCAGACCGGCAGCCCGCGCGAGCTCTACGACGCTCCGGTGAACCGCTATGTGGCCGATTTCATCGGGCAGTCCAACTTCTTCGCCGGCCGGCTGGTGGAGGCGGGGCCCGGGGGCGCGCGCATCCGCACGGACGGCGGCTTGGAGATTGCGGCGCCCTATCCGGCGAGCGCGCCGGGCTTGAACGGGGCGGAGCGGGCTGTCATCGCCGTGCGCCCGGAAGTGATCGGGATCGTTCCGGCCGAAACGCCGGCCCGCACCCTGTTCGACTTCGCCGTGCCGGGCCGCATCCTGAACCGCATCTATCTGGGCGATCAGACCGAGTTCAGCGTCGCCAGCGAGGCGCTGGGCGAGGTCCTGGTCCGCGCTTCGAAAACCTCGGAAGCGGTTTCGTCGGGCTTGGCGCCCGGCGATGCCGTTGTCATCGGATGGCGCCAGCAAGCGGGATTGGCGCTCGCCGACAGCTAATAAGA
>JAREAF010000118.1 GCA_029240475.1 Rhodospirillales bacterium
TCGACCAATTTTGGGATAGAAACTCGGGTGAAGGATTTGCAGTACCCAGTATGGAACTGGGCATATGATTTTACCTCATAGAGAGAGAACGTTCGGGCGGCTTTGCTCTAGCCCACACCCACCCCTCACTTCGGCACCAAGCTCCGCGCGATGCGTTTGAACTCGGGCAGATAATCCGGCGCCAGGTCGGCATGGGTGATGCCGAGCACGCGGTAGCAGGCGTCGGTGTCGAACAGCATCATCTGGTAGGCGAAGCACGGCTCGCCCGATCCCTTCTCGGTGCAGCGCGCGGTCAGCTCGATTCCCATCAGCTGATCGACCGTGACCTCGCCGAACATGTCGTCGATCTCGACGCGCTCCACCCCTTCCAGCGTCTCGAGCGCGTGCGTGCTCATCTCCAGCTTGTCCGCATCGCCCATCGCCAGCGATTTGGAGATCAGCAGGATCGCCTCCGTCTTGTCCGGCCCCGTCGCCGCGTGCAGCAGCACGGTGTTGCCGGCGATCACCGAACGCGCGGCGAAGCTCTCCCCCGCCTCGTACGCGAAGGGCAGCGCCTGAATCGCCGCGGCATCCGGCGCGCCGGCCGCCGCGTCCGGCGCGATGCGGACGCTGGCGAGGCTCGCCATCAGCTCCGCCTCGTCGGCATCGGTCGCGAATTGCTGCGGCACCTGGACGGTGATCATGGCCAGCGTCCGCTCGCCCGGCGCGATATAGATCCACCGCTCGAACGGAATGCCGTGCGCGGAATGCTCCGCGGTGATCAGCAGGTTGCCCGGAACGCCGCCCGGCAGCGCGCTGCGGCCGAGCTTGGTCAGGCCCTGCGCGGCCAGCGCGCCGTCGCTCATGGCCGAGAGGAACTCGGGCACCTCGCGGCGCTGCACCGGCAGCTCGACCACCAGCATGGCGCTGCCCTTGGCGGGATCGGCGAAGCCTGCGAACTCGCTGCTGGGGACCATGCCCGCGGGCGGCGCCAGCTCGATGCCGGTGCCCGGAAGCCGCGTCCGCTCGGTCGCAAAAGCCGCGCCGCTCGCGAGGGCGAGCATGAGGGCGAGAAGGACGGCGCGGCTCATCATTACGCCCGGCCGGGAACAATCAAAAACGTATATGGAATTATAATGACCAGCGGCGCGTCATGTCACGGCTGAAATGGCATTTATGAGAAATGCCGTATTAACCAATCCGGCCGTGCTCAGCCCCAGAGCGCCGGTTCCGGCGGGTAGACGGTCGAGCCGCGATAGAGAAGTCCCGGGCTGCGGTCCTCCGCAAGCAGCAACGGGCCGTCGAGATCGGCCCAGTCGGCTCCCTGGGCGATCAGCTGCGCCGGCGCCATGGAGAGCGAGGTCGCGACCATGCAGCCGATCATGATCCGGAACCCCATCGCCTGCGCGGCGCGCTTGAGCGAGAGCGCCTCGGTGAGGCCGCCGGCCTTGTCGAGCTTGATGTTCACGGCGTCGTAAGCGCCGGCGAGGCGCGCCAGATCGTCCCCGGTGTGGCAGGATTCGTCCGCGCAGACCGGCACGGGCCGCGGCAACTCGGCGAGCGCGCCGTCCTGGCCGGCCGGGAAGGGCTGCTCGATCATGGTCACGCCGAGTCGCGCCAGCTTGGGCGCGATGAGGCGGTAGTCCTCGACCGACCACGCCTCGTTGGCGTCGATGATCAGCGCCGCGTTGGGCGCGTTCGCGCGGACCGCCCGCACCCGCTCCAGGTCCCCCGCCCCGCTCAGCTTCAGCTTGAGCAGGGGCCTGAGCGCATTCTCGCGCGCCGCCGCGCCCATCCTCTCCGGCGTGTCGAGGCCGAGCGTGAAGGCAGTGATCACCGGCCCCGGCTCGGGCAGGCCCGCGAGCTGCCAGACGCGCCGGCCGCTGCGCTTGGCTTCGAGGTCCCACAGCGCGCAGTCGATCGCGTTGCGCGCCGCGCCCGCCGGCAACAGCCCTTGCAGCCGGGCGCGCGTGAGGCCGTCGGCCGGCACCGCAGCGACCTGCGCGACCACGCCTTCGACGCTCTCGCCGTAGCGCGGATAGGGCAGGCATTCGCCCCGGCCGCGGACGCCGCCCTCCTCCACCTCCACCACGACGACTTCCGCTTCGGTCTTCGAGCCCCGCGCGATGGTGAAGGCGCCGCGGATGGGCCAGCGCTCGGCGCGCGCCTCGATCTGCATCAGCCGATCGCGTCCACGAGCCGCGCCACGCCCGTGCGCAAGGGATCGACCGCAGGCAGGCCGAAGCGGCTTTCGACATCGCGCAAGGCCCGGCCCGCCGCTTCTGCGTCGAGCCCCGACGTATTCAGCGCAAATCCGAGCAGCCGCACCTCGGGATTGGTCAGGCGCGCGGCGCGGAGATTGGCCTCGATGCACTCCTCGAGATCGGGCAGCCGGTAATGCGGCAGCCCGCGCATATGCGGGCGGCCGGGCTCATGGCACATGACCAGGAGATCGGGCTGAGCGCCGTGCAGGAGGCCGAGACTTACCCCCGCATAGGAGGGATGGAACAGCGAGCCCTGCCCCTCCACCAGGTCCCAGTGATCGGGGTCGTTCGCCGGCGCGAGCCATTCGACCGCGCCGGAGATGAAGTCGGCCACCACCGCGTCGATCGAGACGCCCGCCCCGGCGATGAAGATGCCGGTCTGGCCGGTGGCGCGGAAATCGGCCTTCATGCCGCGCGCGCGCATCTCCTTCTCCAGCGCGAGCGTGGTGTACATCTTGCCGATCGAGCAGTCGGTGCCGACCGCCAGCAGGCGTTTGCCGGAGCGCTTGGCCCCGGTGCCGACGGCGAAGTCGCGCGTGGGGTGGCGCACGTCGAACAGCTGGCGCCCGCGCGCCCGCGCGCGCTCGGCCAGCGCGGGAACATCCGCGAGCTTGCGATGCAGCCCCGAGGCGAGGTCGAGCCCGCGGTCCAGCGCCTCCAGCAGCACCGGCAGCCAGCTTTCGTCGATCACCCCGCCGCGATTGGCGACGCCGACGATGAGAGTGCGCGCGCCCTCGGCCGCCGCGCGCGCGACCTCGAGCTCGGGCAGGCCGAGATCGGCCTTGGCTCCCGGCAGGCGCAGCTGCCCCAGGCACCAGTCGGGCCGCCACTGCGCGATGCCTTGCGCGGTCTTCGCCGCGAGCTGGTCCGGCGCGTCGCCGAGGAAAAGAAGATAGGGGTGCGGGATCTGCATGAGCCACTCTGAAGGCGTCGGGCCGGCGCCAAGTTCGCCGGCCCGTGCCCTCAGAGGCTATGCGGTCGCGCCTTGCCGCTCAAGCGGCCCGGGGCCGCAGCTTGAAAGAGACCCAGATCCCGATCCCGAGCAGGATGCTGGCGATAAGATATCCGACCAAAATCCGGTAGGCCATCCGCAGCGGACCGTCGAAATAGGCGGCAAGCTCCTCAGCTTCGGCATCCACCCAATCCGACGGCGCTTCGGTCGTCTCTTCGGCGGGCTCTTCCATGGAACCGCCGGCCTCTTCGCTGCCGGATTCCTCCCGACGCGCCTCCAGGCCGGCATCGGACGTGACCACGCCGCTCCCTGCGGTGGCGGCATTGGCCTCCCAGAGCGCGGCGACGGTATCGTGCCCCAGCACGATAAGCTCGGGAATCGGCGCCTCGTCCTCCGGCGCGTAGAGCTCGACCTGCACCGCGCGGCCGTCGACGAGCGTGCGGCCGATCACCGCGACCATGGACGCGCGCGCGGTATCCTGCGAACGGATCGTCATCGCCGCGAAATGCGCCTGGTCGATCTTGCTGACCAGCCCGACGGGCTCGATCTCCACGATATGATCGCCGTTCATGCCGACGGTGGTCACGCGCGTCCCGGCATCCAAGGCTTCGAACTGCGCGGCGTCATAATCGGTGAAATAGTCCTCGAGGGGCTTGCCCGGGCGGACCGCTTCGCCGGTCTCGTCGCGCAAGCCGACGATGAGCCCGTAATGGTGGAAGGTGTCGGCCGAGCCGGCCGCGACCTCGTCGACCTCCTCGCAGGGCGCGAAGGCGGCGAGGATGTCGCCCGGATCGTCGGAAAGCAGCAAGGTCGCAAGGACCGAGTACTGCCCCTCCCCGATGATGCAATAGGATGCGGGCGCGCCGACCACGATCTCCGCGCCGTCGAAATCCATCACATCGGCATGAGCCGGCGTCGCCGCGACCAGCATCGCCGCCGCGGCCGCGGACACGAAGATACGCATGGCCTGATCCCCCCGATTGGCCCAGTTCCCCCGACGAGGCGGAGCCTAGCACGCCCGTGAGCGGAGCGGGAGGCCGCCCGCGCCGCCCGCGGGTTGCCGCCGCTCCGGCGTGGCCGATAAGATGCGCCGTCTCCTCCCCTCAGCTTCCCGGATCGCCCCTCATGTTCACCACCCGACCGGAACTGCGCGGCACCTTCGGCATGGTCGCCTCGACCCACTGGCTCGCCAGCGCGGCTGGCATGGCCGTGCTGGAGCGCGGCGGCAACGCCTTCGACGCGGCGGTCGCGACGGGCTTCGCGCTGCAGATCGTCGAGCCGCACCTCAACGGCCCCGGCGGGGAGGTGCCGATCCTGTTCGCGCGCGCCGGAGCGGACCGGGTCGCGGGGATCTGCGGCCAGGGCACCGCGCCGACCAAGGCCACCATCCAGCATTACCGCTCGGAAGGGCTGACGCTGGTGCCCGGCTCGGGCCTCCTCGCGGCGGTGGTGCCCGGCGCCTTCGACGCCTGGATGCTGATGCTGCGCGACCACGGCACCATGCGCCCGCGCGACGTGCTGGCGACGGCCATCGATCTCGCCCGCACCGGATATCCCTTGGTGCCGCGAATCTCCGAGGCGATCGAAGCGGTGCGGGAGCTGTTCCGCACCGAATGGCGCAGCTCGGCCGCGCTCTATCTGCCCGGCGGGCGGGTGCCCGAGGCCGGAACGCTGTTCCGCAACCCCGTGCTGGCCGACACCTATGAGCGCATCGTGCGGGAGGCGGAAGCTGCGGGCTCCGCGCGCGAGAAGCAGATCGATGCGGCGCGGCGCGCCTGGTCTCAAGGTTTCGTCGCCGAGGCGATCGACCGCTTCTGCCGCACCCAGGAGGTGATGGACAGCTCCGGCCGCCGCCACAAGGGCGTGCTCACGGCGGACGACATGGCCAGGTGGCAGGCGAGCTACGAGGCGCCGCTCGCCTACGACTACAAGAGCGTGACCGTCGCCAAGTTCGGGCCCTGGTGCCAGGGGCCGGTCTTCCTGCAGCAGCTGGCGCTGCTCCAATCCTATGATCTCGACCGCATGGATCCGGTCGGCCCCGATTTCGTGCATCTCGTCACCGAGGCGGCCAAGCTCGCCTTCGCCGATCGCGAAGCCTTCTACGGCGATCCGAATTTCGTCGAGGTGCCGATCGAGCGGCTGCTCAGCGCCGACTACGCCGCCGAGCGGCGCAAGCTGATCGGGACACAAGCCTCGGCCGAGCTCCGGCCCGGCGCGATCCCCGGCTTTGGCGGCCCGGTCGATTACGAGAGCGCGGTCATGGCGCTGGGAGCCGATCTGCCCTTCGACCCGATCGGCGGCGGCGAGCCGACCACGCAAGGCACGCTCGGAGCGACGCGCGGCGGCGACACCTGCCATCTGGACGTGGTGGACCGGGCCGGCAACATCGTCTCGGCGACGCCGTCGGGCGGCTGGCTGCATTCCTCGCCCATCATTCCCGAGCTCGGGCTTTGCCTCGGCAGCCGCGCGCAGATGTTCTGGCTGCAAGAGGGCCTGCCCGCCAGCCTCGCGCCCGGCAAGCGCCCGCGCAGCACGCTGACGCCCTCGCTCGCGATGCGCGACGGCAAGCCCTGGCTCGCCTTCGGCACGCCGGGCGGCGACTACCAGGACCAGTGGAGCGTCACCTTCTTCCTGCACCATCTGCATCACGGGATGAATCTGCAGGAGGCGATCGACTGCCCGATGTTCCACACCGACCACATGCCCTCCTCCTTTTGGCCCCGCACCGCCATGCCGGCGAGCCTCTCGCTCGAGGCGCGCTTCCCTCAAGGGACCATCCGCGAGCTGGAGCGGCGCGGCCACAAGGTGACGGTGACCGAGCCCTGGTCGCTGGGCCGCCTCTCCGCCGCCGCGCGCGAAGGCGCGCTGCTCAAGGCCGCCGCCAATCCCCGCTTCATGCAGGGCTATGCCGTCGGGCGCTAAACAGAAGCCACCCGCGTCCTCTCCTTCGAGGCTCCGCTCTCATCCTGAGCAAGCCCGCCTCCTCTCCTTCGAGGCTCGGCTGGCACCTCAGGAAGAGGAGACGGGCGCGTCGAAGGACGCCTCGCACCTCAGGATGAGGACGCGAGGCTGTGCGGCTGTGCAGAGCCTGGCAGTGCCGTCAAAGGGACCTCCCCATCCTGAGGTGCCCGCGTAGCGGGCCTCGAAGGAGAGGAGGTCTTTCAGCGTGAGCACATCCTTTCCTGCAACGGTCGGCCCCCACCGCCGCATCTGGCGGCTGGCGGGGCCGATCATCTTCTCCAACGTCACGGTGCCGCTGCTGGGCGCGGTCGACACGGCCGTGGTCGGCCACCTGCCCGACCCCGCGCTGATCGGCGGGGTCGCGGTCGGCGCAACGATCTTCACCTTCACCTATTGGGCCTTCGGCTTCCTGCGCATGGGGACGACCGGCTTCGTCTCGCAGGCCTTCGGCGCGCGCGACGAGATGGAGCTGAAGGCGGTGGCGCTGCGCGCGCTCCTGCTCGCGCTCGGGATCGGCGCGGCGATCGTCGCGCTGCAAGCGCCGATCCTCATGCTCAGCCTGAGGCTGTTCGAGGCGAGCACGGCGGTCGAGTCCTACGCCGGCACCTACTTCGTCGTGCGCATCTGGGGCGCGCCGGCGGCGCTGGTGAACTATGCCGTGCTCGGCTGGCTCCTGGGAGTGCAGAATGCGCGCCTCGCCTTCCTCACCCAGCTTTTCATGAACGGCCTCAACATGGCGCTCGCCCTGTTGTTCGTGATGGGCTTCGGCTGGGGAATCCGGGGCGTCGCGACGGCGACGCTGACGGCGGAGATCGCCGGCGCGGCGCTCGGGCTGTGGCTGCTGTGGCGGAGCGGAAAGCGCATGACCGGCGGCTGGCCCTGGGCGCGCCTCAACGCGCCGGGGCGCATGGCGGCGCTGCTCAAGGTCAATCTCGACATCCTGATCCGCACCGTCTGCCTGATGTTCGCCTTCGCCTATTTCACCGCGCAAAGCGCCGGAATGGGCGATGCGGTGCTGGCCGCCAACGCCATCCTCCAGCACCTCCAGGCGATCATGGCCTATGGGCTCGACGGGTTTGCCCATGCCGCCGAGACCCTGGTCGGCGCGGCGATTGGCGCGCGGGACCGGGCGGGGCTCCGCGCCGCGGTACGCACGGCCTCGGTCTGGGGCTTCGCCACGGCGGTGCTGTTCGCGGCGCTCTATGCGCTCGCGGGCACGGTGATCCTCGGCCTCTTCACCGAGCATGAGGAGGTGCGCGCGGCCGCGCGCGACTTCCTGCCCTGGGCGATCGCCTCGCCGTTCCTGTCGGTCTGGCCGTTCCTGCTCGACGGGATCTTCATCGGCGCGACGCGCACGGCCGAGATGCGCAACGGCATGGTGATCGCGCTCGCGCTCTATCTGGGCGCGGCGAGCCTGCTCATCCCGCTGTGGGGGAATGACGGGCTGTGGGCCGCGTTTTTCCTCTTCATGGCCGCCCGCGCGGCGACGCTGGGCTGGTGGTATCCACGGATCACAGCCGCGGTCAGGTGATCGCGGGGATGCAGCTTTTTCTCCCCTCCCCCCGTGAGGGGGAGGGGATTCCCGCGAACCGCGCGCTGCCGCTCCTAATTCGCCGCGACCGGCTCCACCCCGAACTGCTCGCGCGTGGA
>JAREAF010000119.1 GCA_029240475.1 Rhodospirillales bacterium
TTCAAGCGCATCTGGGTCCAGCCCGCCGCGGGCGACGCGGGCGGTGCGCTGGGCGCTGCCTATGCCGTCTATCACCGCTTCTGCGACCGGCCCCGGCTCGGCAACGTCCAGGACCTCATGAAGGGCGGCTATCTCGGGCCGGAGTTCGAGCAGCCGGACATTGAGCGCCGCTTGACCCAGGCCGGCGCGAAATTCGAGGTGCTGTCGGATTCCGACCTGATCGGCCGCACCGCGGCGGCGCTGGAGGAAGGCAAGGCGGTGGGCTGGTTCCAGGGCCGCATGGAGTTCGGGCCGCGCGCCCTCGGCAACCGCTCCATCCTCGGCGACGCGCGCTCCAAGAGCATGCAGTCTGTGCTGAATCTGAAGGTCAAGTACCGTGAATCCTTCCGCCCCTTCGCCCCGTCGGTGCTGCGCGAGGATGTGAGCGACTGGTTCGAGCTCGACGAGGACAGCCCCTACATGCTGATGGTCGCCGACGTGGTCGAGCGGCGCCGGCGGGCCATGACCGATGCCGAGCAGGCGCTGTTCGGCATCGAGAAGCTTAACGTGCCGAGATCGGAGATCCCGGCCGTAACGCATGTCGACTACTCGGCCCGCATTCAGACCGTTCACGAGGAGACCAACCCGCGCTATCACGCGCTGATCTCGGCCTTCAAGGCGCGAACGGGGTGCCCGGTGATCGTGAACACCAGCTTCAATGTGCGCGGGGAGCCGTTGGTCTGCACCCCGGAGGACGCCTTCCGGTGCTTCATGGGCACCGAGATCGAGGTGCTTGCGGCCGGCAACTGCCTGCTCCGCAAGGAAGATCAGGACTCCGCCTTGCAGACGCGGTATGAGGGCAAGTTCGAGCTCGACTGAGCTGGGGGAGCGGAACGGCGCCTCCTTCGGCCGGCTAGCGGCCCTTCACCAAAGGGTCACCTCATTGCGAACGGCATCGCGGGCCAACTCCAGTCGTTCTGGCATGGAGCGCTTGTCAGGTCGGAGCGATGCAGCCTCATTTCGACCCGCATGTCTGGGAATGCGCACGCCTGTGGATCAGCCGGTACGGCAGCCAAGCGCGCGACGAGGCGCTGAAGCGGGCGCGCGCCTTTGATGAGTGCGGCGCCAACGGAACCGCATGGCGCCGGGTGGCCGAGGCGATCGGGTTTCTCGACGGCGCGCCGCCTCAGGTGCCGCAATAGGAAGGGAAGCCGGCGCGGGGCCGGCTCCCCTCCCCGAGCGCCATTTCCTCAGCCTTGCACGGCCAGCCGGTTCCCGAACACGTAGGATGTCGGGTGCATCTCAAACCCCTGCACCTTCTCGTTCATGAAGGTGAAGTTGTTGCGCCAGACCGGCTGCGCGATGGGTCCGTCCTCCTGCATGATCTTCTCGAGTTGCTCCATGAGCTTCCGGCGCTCGTCGGGATCGATGATCCCCTCGGCCTCGGTCAGCAGCCGGTCGAACTCGGCATTGGCGTAGGAGGATTCGTTCCAGGGCACGCCGGCCCGGTATGCCAAGCCCAGCACCATGATGCCGAGCGGACGGTGGTACCAGATCGTGCAGCCGAACGGCACCTTGGTCCAGACGTCCCAATAGAGCGCCGCCGGCATCAGGTCGATGCGGGCGCGGATGCCGGCCTCCTTCCATTGCTCGACGGCGGCCTGGACCATCACCGCCTTGAAGGGCGGATCCTTCGGCACCGAGATTGCGATGTCGATGCCGTTCGGATAGCCGGCCTCCGCCAACAGCTTCTTGGCGCCCTCCACGTCGCGCTTTATGGGGGGCAGCTGCGCATATTCGGGATGGACGTGGGAGACGTGATGGTGCTCGCCGGCCGTGCCGAGGCCGCGCAGCGAGACCTGCACGATGCTGTCCGGATCCAACGCGAGCCGCACCGCCTGCCGCACCTTCGGATCATCGAAGGGCTTCTCCGTCACCTTCATCCGCATCACCGCCGTCTCGGCGGTCGGCACCTGATAGAGCTTCGCGCCGGGAATCCGCTTCATCGGCTCGTATTGGATCGGGTCGGCCTGCACCAAGCCATGGATCTGGCCCGAGGTGAGCGCGTTGGCGGCGGCCGCCGGATCGTCGCCCACGTCGATGAATTCCAGCCGCTCGATATGAGGCATGTCGCCCCAATATTCCTGCCGCGCCTGCAGCACCGCCTTGCGGCCGACCTCGAATTCCACCAGCTCGAACGGGCCGGTGCCATTGGAGCCGACCTTGAATTCCCCATTCCCCTCAGGGTCGAGGATGCCGAGCGGGTAATGGAACAGATGCTCGGGCACGGCGATCTGCGGCACCTTGCAGTTCATGCGCACCGTGTGGTCGTCGACCTTCTCGATGGCGTTAGCGTCCCACAGCTTCATATCGAGCTTGGGATTGCCCTGCTCGTCTTTTTGGCCGGTATCCACCTCCTCGATCATGTAGCCCTTCATCAGGCCCAGCACCGAGGAGCCGGTCGCGGGATCCAGCACATGCTTGAGGTTCCAGACCACGTCGTCGGCGACGAACGGGCGGCCGCTGTGCCATTTGACGTCCTGCCGCAGCCGCAGCGTCCAGGTCTTGAGGTCGTCGCTGACCTCCCATTTCTCGACCAGGTAAGGGCGCGTGATGTTGTCGTGACCGGTGATGGTCAGGTACTCGACGACCTGGCGCGTGACGTTGCTGTCGTAATTGCCCCAGCTGAAGGTGTGCGGGTTCAGGATCTCCTTCACCCGGTTGCCGAGGCGCAGCGTGCCGCCCTTGGGCATGTCCTGCGCCCGCGCTGCGGGAAGCATGTCCCCGCCCGGCAGCCCCGCCAGCCCATAGGCCGTCCCGGCGGACATGCCGAGCAATGTGGCGAAACGGATGAATTCGCGCCGATGCATCTTGCCGGCGGCGAGATAGTCGCAAAGCTTCGGAATGGCCGGATGGCCACGATCATTCGACATTGCCGATCCTCCCTTGTCTCGCGGTTCAGGAGGGGCTTCGCGCCCCTTATTCGGCGGCCTTGGCAGGCTTGGTGAGGCCGAGCGCTTCGGCCGTCTTGCGGCGCTCGGACAGGAATTGCTCGCGGTAGTGTCCCTTGGGCTGCTCGTAGAAGCCGAGGCGCGAGAGCGTGTAGGCGCCCTTCTGATGCAGGTCCGCGAGCCCCTCGGCCATCTTCAGCGCCAGCAGGTTGGGATTGACGATCGTCACGCCGCCGGTGTCGCCGGTGCGCATCAGGTGGCGCTGGTAGCACCCGGCGACGATGGTGCAGCCCATGATGATCGCTTCGGCGCGCGTCTCCTCCAGCACCTTCTTGGAGATCGCGATCGTGTCGCGGGCGACCGTCTCGGTGTCGTGGATCATGTCCTTGACCCACCAGTCGATGCAGCGCACGCCCTTGCAGTTCCCGCCGAGGCCCGAGACGCGCACGAGGTCCTCCAGATACGGCACCGCCTTGTGATGGTCGGTCAGCACGACATAGCTGTGGCCGAAATAGGCGGCCATCTGCATCGAGGCTTCGAGCGGCCCCACGACCGGAATGTCCACCAGCTCGCGCGCGACGCGCACGCCGGGGTCGTAGCAGCAGCCGACCACGACGGCGTCGAAGCCGGCGGCTTCCGACTGCATCACATGCTCGAAGAGCGCCGTCTCCATGAGATGCTTGTTGTAGTAGTAGTCGATGTCCGGCGGGCAGCCGGCGAGATGGCTGATGGTCAGCTCCGTCCCCTCGCCCGCATAGGCGTTGAGGGTATCGGAGATCAGCCCGTCATAGGCCTCGGTGCCGAACGGATTGATGAAATCGATGCGGCGCGTCATGGCTTCCCCTCACCAGCGGCGATGCTGCTCATTGTTGGCCCTGAGGCCCGGCCGGTCGAAGGCGAATAGGGAGAGGTCGAACTCCGTGCGCTCGCCCGCGAGCTTCTGCGCGACCATCAGCCCCGAGATCGGCCCCGCGACATTGCCGAAGACGTGGCCCGCATTGAGGACGAGGCCTTCCAGCCCGGGCACGGGGCCGAGGATGGGCAGCGCGTCCGGCGTTTGCGGCAGAAGGCCGGCCCAGACGCGTTCGACGGCCAGATCGGCGAGCGGCGGCATGCGCTCGGCCATGACCGCGAGGGTGAGCCCGATCCCGGCGACCGTCGGCCGGTCGTCCAGCCCCGGGAAGTCCATCGGGCAGCCGAGCAGCACCCGGCCGTCGGCGCGCTGGGCGGCCAGCTCCAGGAACTCGATCCCCGGATGGCGCGCCTCGAGCGGATGGCTCGTTCCCTCATCGCTGTAGCCGTCGAGGTCGCGGATGAAGGCATATTGCTTCAGCGCGGTCGGGCCATAGAGCATCGGTTCGAAGCGGAACGGGGCGGGCTCGGTCTCCACCACCTGCAGGCGCATGGCGGTGATCGGCACCTTGATACCCAGCGGCTCAAGCAGCTTGGCGGTCCAGACGCCCGTCGCCAGCACGGTGGTGCCGGCCCGGAAGGTCTCCATCGCCGACACCGCACCCACAACGCGGCCCTTCTCGACCAACAGCCGATCGACCTGCACGCCGGCGTGGATGGTGGCGCCGGCGCGCTCTGCCGCGCGCGCCAGCGCCTCGACCAGCAGCCTTGTGTTCTGATGCGCGTCGATTGGGTTGAAGCTCGCGCCGAGCACCTTTGGCGAGAGGGCGGGACAATGTTCGCGCGCGGCCCGGCCGTCGATCAGCTCCATCGGCAGGCCGGCGGCGCGGCGCTCGGCGACGAAGCACTCCATGAGCGGCTCTTGCGCTTCGTCGAAGAAATAAATCATGCCGCCGCCGCGCCGGAACTCGAACCCGTCCAGCTCCTCCGCGAGCCGGTCCGAGAGCCGTCGCCCCGCCAGTCCCAGCTCCATCTGCAGCCCGGCCTTGCGCGTATGCAGCCACTGGAAGCCGGGATTGCGGCCCGACGCGCCCCAGGCCCAGCTCTGACCCTCGAGCAGGACGGTCTTGAAGCCGCGCTGAGCCAGGTAATAGGCGGTCGCGGTGCCGACGATGCCGCCGCCGACCACCAGCACGTCGGAAGTGACGGTCACGGCTGGCCTCCGCGGTCGCTCTCGAACCAGTCCTTGAGGTGGAAGGAGCTGCGGGTGTCGATGCAGAGCCGCTTCCAGGTGAGATATTCCTCGACTCCCGCCATGCCGAGCTCGCGGCCAATGCCGGAGAGGTGCCGGCCGCCGAAGGAGGTCTCGACGTGGCGGATATAGTGCGTGTTGACCCAGATGTCGGCGACGTCGAGCCGCCGCGCTGTGCGCAGCGCGCGCGAGATGTCCTGCGTCCATACCGAGCCGCCCAGCCCATAGGGCGTGTTGTTGGCGAGCGCGAGCGCGTCCCGCTCCTCCTCGAACCGGTGCACGGCGAGCACCGGACCGAACACCTCCTCGCGCGCGACGCGCCCATCCGCCGGCACGTCCACCAGCACGGTGGGCTCCAGATAGAGGCTGCGGCCCGGCTCCTTGGGCACGCCGCCGATCGCCGGCCGTCCGCCTTCCTCCAGACCCATCCGGATGTACTGGACCGTCTTGTCATACTGCTTGCGCGAGGCCATCGGCCCGACCAGCACCTTGGGGTCCAAGGGATCGCCGACCGCCAGCTTGCGCGAGCGCGCGACGACGCCCTCCACCACGCGGTCGTGGATCGAGCGATGCACGATCAGCCGCGTGCAGGCGGTGCAGGACTGGCCCGCATACATGAACGCGCCAAAGGTCACCGCATCGAGGCACCGTTCGAGATCGGCATCCGGGAAGATGATCGCCGGCAGCTTGCCGCCGCATTCGAGCGAGACCTTCGCCAAACGCTCGGAGGCGCGGCGCATGATGGCGATGCCGGTCGCGGTCGACCCGGTGAAGGAGATCTTGTCGACCCCGGCCGATCCCACCAGAGCATCGCCGGTCGGGTCCCCCGGCCCGTGCAGGAGATTGACGACGCCCGGGGGAAAAGCGCCGCAATCGTGCACCGCTTCGATCAGCGCGGCGGTCGATGCAGGCGTGATCTCGGACGACTTCACGATGGTGGCGCAGCCGGCGGCGAGCGCCGCGCCCAGCTTCCGCACGGCGAGATCGACCGGATCGTTCCAGGGAATGATCAGCGCCGCCACGCCGACGGGCTCGGGCAGCTCCATATCCCAGATCTCGGGCAGCGTCGATCCGGTCACGCGGCCTTCGAGCATCCGCGCGGCGCCCGCGTAGTAGCGCAGCTTGTCGACCGCGCCCTCGACCTCGCGCGCGCGGTTGACGCGCACGGGCTTGCCCATCTCGCGCGCGATGAGCGCGCTGATCTCGTCTGTGCGGCTTTCGAGCAGATCGGCGAGCTTGAGCAGGGCGCGCGCCCGGTCCGAGCCCTTGCGCCAGCGCCAATCGCCTTGATCGAAGGCGCGCCGCGCGGCGGCGACCGCGGCGGCCACCTCGTCGGGGCCGCTGACCGGAGCGGATGCGAGCGCCTCGCCGGTCGCGGGATTGACGCTCTCGAGCGTGCGTCCGCTCCCATCGACCCATCTGCCGTCGATATAGTTCCGCACCCTCAGCGGCACCTCCGGCCTCCTCTTCTAATCCGCGGTTTCCCGGATCGTTTCGGCGACCTGATCGATCGCCTCCATCAGCATGCCAGCCTCGATGACCAGAGGCGGCGAGAGCTTCACCACATTGTCGTCGTGCCCGCCGCGGCCGACCACGATCCCGCGCTCGCGCAGGCGCTTGACCGCTTTTTTCGCCTGCTCCGCCGCCGGCCGGCCGAGCCGGTCGGTGAGCTCGATCCCGAACCACAGGCCGATGCCGCGCAGCTCGGCCACCGAGCGCAGATTGCCGAGCGATTGCCGGAGCCGCTTGCCCGCGGCCTCGCCGAGCCGCGCCGCGCGCTCGACCAGCCGCTCCTCCTTGAGCACGCCGATCGCGGCCGTCGCTGCGGCGAGGTTCAGATTGTTGGTGAGGAAGGTCGAGGTGAAGGAGTCGGCCGGCCAGTTCATGATCTCGGCGCGGCCGAGCACCGCCGCCACCGCGAGTCCCCCGCCGATGCCCTTGCCGACGGTCATGAGATCGGGCGTGACGCCGAAATGCTCGACGGCCCACATGCGGCCCGTGCGCCCACAGCCCGACTGAATCTCGTCGAGGATCAGCAGCGCATCGAGCCGGTCGCAGAGCTTGCGCAGGCGCGGCAGGAAATCGGCGGGTGGAATGAGCACCCCGCCATTGCCCTGGACCGGCTCCAAGATGATCGCCGCGATCGGGCCCGCTCCGCCCCCGGGCCCTACCAGCCGCTCGATCGCTTCGATGGCGATGTCGCTCGCGCCCTCGCCCATGCGCAAGGGATAGGGAAAGGGCGCGATATGCGCCTGCGGCGGCAGGCCGAGCGCCTGCCGGTAGCGCGCCTTTCCCGCGAAACCGACCGTGCCGGCGGAACGGCCGAAATAGCTGCCGGAGAAGCTGATGAACTCACCGCCCGGCTTGCGCGTGCGGGCGATGGCGATGGCCACCTCGTTGGCCATGGCTCCGGAGATCGCGGGCAGGATTCGGTCGAGCCCCTTGGGCGCGATCGAGGCCAGCGCCTCCAGGAACTCGGCTCGGACGCGGGAGGGATGGGCCGAGGGGCAGTGCATCAGCGTGCCCGCCTGCTCGCGGATGGCGGCCACGACCTTGGGATGCTGGTGGCCGACCGCGGCGACGGCGAAGCCCGCATAGAGATCGGCGTAGGCGCGCCCCGCTGCGTCGAAGATCGTGGCCCCCTCCGCCCGCTCCCAGACGAAGGGCGGATCCTCGACGAAGGTGCGCAAGCCGCCTCCTTCGAGCCGGCGGCACCGCTCGACGATCTCGGCG